>JBECKT010000064.1:0-15673 GCA_040235405.1 Alcanivoracaceae bacterium | reverse complement strand
TCCGCGCACACTTTAGTCAGCGCCGCCGTCAGCGTGGTTTTGCCATGGTCAACGTGACCAATCGTGCCTACGTTAACGTGCGGTTTGTTACGCTCGAATTTTCCCTTTGCCACGACTAAATACCTCTGTCTCAGGTTGGACGGCTGACGAATCAGCCGTGCTTCTTGATGATTTGCTCAGCGACGTTATTCGGCGCTTCGCTGTACTTGGTGAACTCCATGGAGAAGGTCGCACGGCCCTGGGACATGGAGCGCAGGCTGGTGGCATAACCGAACATCTCGGAAAGCGGCACCTCGGCACGAATCGACTTCGAGCCGCCCATCATGTCTTCCATGCCCTGAACCAGACCACGGCGACGGTTCAGGTCGCCCATGATATCGCCCATGTAGTCTTCCGGCGTCTCGACCTCGACCTTCATGATCGGCTCAAGAATGACCGGGCTCGCTTTACGAGCGCCTTCTTTCACGCCCATGGAACCGGCCATACGGAAGGCGTTTTCGTTGGAGTCGACTTCGTGGTAGGAGCCGTCATATAGAGTGACTTTGACGTCGACAACCTGGAAGCCTGCGATAACGCCGTTCTGCAGCTGCTCGCGAACACCTTTTTCGACAGCACCGAAATATTCCTTCGGCACCACACCACCGACGATTTCGGAGGCGAAATCAATGCCCGTGCCAGGCTCCTGCGGCTCAATGCGCAGCCAGACGTGGCCGTACTGACCACGACCGCCGGACTGACGGACAAACTTGCCTTCCTGCTCAACCGACTTGCGAATGGTTTCGCGGTAGGCAACCTGCGGAGCACCGATATTGGCTTCGACGTTGAATTCGCGCTTCATGCGATCAACAAGGATGTCGAGGTGCAACTCGCCCATACCGGAAATAATGGTCTGACCGGACTCTTCATCGGTGCGAACACGGAATGAAGGATCTTCCTGCGCAAGACGACCCAGCGCCAGACCCATTTTCTCCTGGTCCGACTTGGATTTCGGCTCGACCGCAACGGAAATTACCGGCTCCGGGAACTCCATTCGCTCAAGGATAATCGGCTTGTCCAGAGCACACAGGGTTTCACCGGTGGTGACATCTTTCATACCCACGCAGGCCGCGATATCGCCAGCACGAACTTCCTTGATCTCTTCGCGGTTGTTGGCATGCATCTGCAGCAAACGGCCAACGCGCTCTTTACGATCTTTGGTCGCGTTCAGTACCGAGTCGCCAGAATTCAGGATGCCGGAGTAAACCCGAATAAAGGTCAGGGAACCAACAAACGGGTCGGTGGCAATCTTGAACGCCAAAGCCGAGAACGGCTCGTCGTCAGAAGATTTCCGCTCAGCCAGCTCACCATTCGGCAGTTCACCACGGATAGCCTCAACGTCATCCGGAGCTGGCAGGTAGCGCACTACCGCATCCAGCATGGCCTGCACACCCTTGTTCTTGAATGCCGAGCCACAGAACACAGGAACGATTTCGCTGGCCAGCACGCGGGCACGAATCGCTTTATGGATCTCATCCTCGGTCAGCATTTCGCCGCCCAGGTACTTCTCCATCAGCTCTTCGTTGACTTCCGCAGCGGTCTCAACCAGCTTTTCACGCCATTCTTCGCAGGCCGCCATCATCTCTGCCGGCGGCTCCTTCAGCTCGAAAGTAACGCCCTTGTCGTCCTCGTTCCACCAGATCGCCTTCATGGTGACCAGGTCAACAACGCCTTTGAAATCTTCTTCCTGACCAATCGGCAGCTGCATGGCAATGGCATTGGCCTGCAGGCGGGCCCGCATCTGCTCGACCACGCGAACAAAGTTGGCGCCGGTACGGTCCATCTTGTTGACGAACGCGATGCGCGGTACCCGGTACTTGTTGGCCTGACGCCAAACGGTTTCCGATTGCGGCTGAACGCCGCCCACTGCGCAGTAAACCATCACCGCACCATCGAGAACACGCATGGAACGCTCCACCTCAATGGTGAAGTCCACGTGTCCCGGGGTATCAATGATATTTACACGGTGCTCCGGGAAGCTCTTGTCCATGCCCGACCAGAAACAAGTGGTCGCGGCAGAGGTGATGGTGATACCACGCTCCTGCTCCTGCGCCATCCAGTCCATGGTTGCAGCGCCGTCATGCACTTCACCAATTTTGTGCGATACACCGGTGTAAAAAAGCACACGCTCGGTGGTGGTGGTCTTGCCGGCATCAATGTGCGCGCTGATACCGATGTTGCGGTAGCGCGACAGGGGAGTTTTTCTGGCCACGGTAAATGTCCTCGTAATGTCGGCGAATTATCAGAAACGGTAGTGCGAAAACGCCTTGTTCGCTTCCGCCATGCGGTGCACGTCTTCACGCTTCTTGATGGCTGCGCCCTTGCCTTCGGCAGCGTCCATGATCTCGCCCGCCAGACGGGCGGCCATGCTCTTCTCGCCACGCTTGGAGGCGTAATCCACCAGCCAGCGCATGGCCAGAGCAGTACGACGGCTCGGGCGGACTTCTACCGGCACCTGATAGGTGGCACCACCAACGCGGCGGGATTTTACTTCCACCATCGGACGGATTGCGTCGAGGGCCTTCTCGAAGTATTCGAGCGGCTCGCTCTTCTTGCGCTCCTGAACAATCTCCAGGGCACCGTATACGATACGCTCGGCAACCGACTTCTTGCCGGATTCCATAACGTGGTTGATGAACTTGGCCAGAATCTGGCTGTTGAATTTGGGATCCGGAAGGATTTCCCGCTTCGCGGCTACGCGACGTCTTGGCATATTGGATGCTCCATATATCCCCGCCATGGCGGGGATGTCTTCAGGGTTATCCGGGACAGCCCCCTGCAAGAGAGCGCCCGGCCTTACTCATCCCGCCGCAATAGAAATTGCGGTAGTTTGAATTGTCAGCGCCCGGGAGCCTTCGCAGGCTACCGGGCGTCTGTTAACGCTTTATTGCTGCCGGGAACCGGCGGGCAATTATTTCTTCGGGCGCTTGGCGCCGTACTTGGAACGACGCTGCTTGCGACCGTTCACGCCAGCGGCGTCAAGGGTGCCGCGGACGGTGTGGTAACGCACACCCGGCAGATCCTTGACCCGGCCACCGCGGATCAGCACAACGCTGTGTTCCTGCAGGTTATGGCCTTCGCCACCAATGTAGGAACTGACTTCGTAGCCGTTGGTCAGGCGTACACGGCACACCTTGCGCAGAGCCGAGTTCGGCTTCTTCGGGGTGGTGGTGTAAACGCGGGTGCACACGCCACGACGCTGCGGGCAACCCTGCAGGGCCACGGAGTCACTCTTTTCTACCTTGCTCTGACGCGGCTTGCGCACCAGCTGATTTACGGTTGCCATGAACCTGACACTCCAGCTTTCAAATAAGTAATGACATAGCGACCAACCCCTCCCGACAGACATCAGCCGGGCACGCTACCTCAAGGGTCGGCGATTGTAGGAGCGGCCCGGCACCGAGTCAAGGTGCCGGGCCCTCCAATCAGCCCTCTTCCGAGTTGCTGAGCTCTTCCGCCAGACGGGCTTCCAGCTCGTCCATAGTCGGTTGCTCCGGCGCCCGGGCCAGTTCACGCTTGCGACGGCGCTCCTGGTGATAGGCATAACCGGTACCGGCCGGGATCAGACGACCCACCACCACGTTCTCCTTGAGACCGCGGAGATCGTCTTCCTTGCCGGTAACGGCGGCTTCGGTCAGCACCCGGGTGGTCTCCTGGAAGGAGGCCGCGGAGATGAACAACTCGGTCGCCAGCGACGCCTTGGTGATACCCAGCAGCAGACGCGCGCCACGCGGCAACATCTTGTCGTCAACCTTGAGGCGATCGATCTCTTCCATCAGGCGGGCAAATTCAACCTGCTCGCCCTTGATGAAGGAAGACTCCCCGACTTCGGTGATTTCCACCTTGCGCAGCATCTGACGGATGATCGTTTCGATGTGCTTGTCGTTGATTTTCACGCCCTGCAGACGGTAAACCTCCTGCACCTCGTTAACGATGTAACGAGCCAGTTCAGCTTCACCCAGCAGACGCAGGATATCGTGCGGGTTCAGCGGACCATCAGAGATCACCTCGCCACGCTCGACACTCTCACCCTCAAAGATGTTCAGGGTGCGCCACTTCGGAATCAGCTCTTCATGGACCTCGGCGCCGTCATCCGGGGTAATAACCAGACGAACCTTGCCCTTGGTTTCCTTGCCGAACGAGATGACACCGGTCTTCTCGGCCAGAATGGCCGCTTCTTTCGGCTGACGGGCTTCGAACAGGTCGGCTACCCGCGGCAGACCACCGGTGATGTCACGGGTCTTGGAGGATTCCTGCGGGATACGGGCGACAACGTCACCAACGGCGATCTGGGCACCAACGCTCAGGCCTGTGATAGCGGTCGGCGGCAGCAGATACTGCACCGGCGCATCATTGTTGGCGGAGGTAACTGCCTTGCCCTTGGCATCCACCAGACGCACCACCGGACGCAAGTCCTTGGCAGCCTGCGGACGATCTTTCACATCCATGACCACGATGTTGGTCAGGCCGGTCAGTTCGTCAGTCTGGTAATTTACCGTCAGACCTTCCTCGATATCGGCAAACTGCACCTGACCGGCGGATTCGGCGATGATCGGGTGAGTGTGCGGATCCCAGCTGGCGACGATCTGGCCGCCATTGACATGCTCGCCCTCGTTCACGGTAATGACTGCACCGTACGGCACCTTGTAGCGCTCGCGCTCGCGGCCCAGCTCGTCAGCAACCGCCAACTCACCGGAACGGGACACCACCACCAGGCCAGACTTGTGCTGCACGAACTTGACGTTGTGCAGACGTACCTTGCCACCATGCTTGATCTGGATATTGGACACCGCAGACGCCCGGCTTGCCGCACCACCGATGTGGAAGGTACGCATGGTCAGCTGGGTACCCGGCTCACCGATCGACTGGGCAGCGATAACACCGACCGCCTCACCGATGTTGACCTGATGACCACGGGCCAGATCACGACCGTAGCAGGACGAGCAAACGCCCCAACGAGTTTCACAGGTGATCGGCGAACGAACGAAGATTTCGTCGACACCAAGACCTTCAAGCTTGTCGACCCAGATCTCGTCGAGCAACGTACCGGCAGCCACCAACACTTCGTCAGTGCCCGGCTTGACCACATCACGCGCCACCACACGACCCAGCACCCGCTCGCGCAGCGGCTCGACCACATCACCACCTTCGATCAGCGGCGTCATCAGCAGGCCCTGCTCGGTGCCGCAATCCGGATCGGTAATCACCAGATCCTGGGCCACGTCCACCAGACGACGGGTCAAGTAACCGGAGTTCGCAGTTTTCAGCGCGGTATCGGCCAGCCCCTTGCGAGCACCGTGGGTGGAAATAAAGTACTGCAGTACGTTCAGACCTTCGCGGAAGTTCGAGGTGATCGGCGTTTCGATAATCGAACCGTCCGGCTTCGCCATCAGACCACGCATACCGGCCAACTGACGAATCTGCGCCGCAGAACCCCGGGCCCCGGAGTCGGCCATCATCCAGATCGAGTTGAACGAACCCTGTTCTTCCTGTTCGCCCTTGGCGTTCAGGACTTTTTCGGTTTTCAGGTTGTCCATCATCGCCTTGGCGATCAGGTCGTTGGTACGTGACCAGATATCGACAACCTTGTTGTAACGCTCACCGCGGGTTACCAGACCGGAAGCAAACTGCTCTTCGATCTCGCGCACTTCATCTTCGGCCTTGCCAAGAATTTCCGCCTTCTCCGCCGGGATAACCATATCTTCGATACCGACTGAAGAACCTGAGTAGGTTGCTTCGCGGAAACCGAGGTACATCAGCTGATCGGCAAAAATGCAGGTGTGCTTGGTGCCCAATACGCGGTAGCACTGGTTGAGCAGCCGGGAGACCGATTTTTTGGTCATCGGCTGGTTCACCATTTCGAAAGCGATACCTTTCGGTACCACTTCCCACAGCTTGCAACGGCCGGCAGTGGTATCAGCAATAAAGGTCCGGGAATACTCGTTACCCTCCTGATCGCGCACGGTTTCGTCGACACGCACCTTGATACGGGCATGCAGATGAATCTGCTTGCCACCCAGGGCGCGGCTGACTTCCTTGGTGTCGGCAAAGATCATGCCCTCGCCCTGCGCATTAACGCGGTCGCGAGAGATGTAGTACAGGCCAAGTACAACGTCCTGGGTCGGCACGATGATCGGATCACCGCTGGCCGGGGACAGGATATTGTTGGTCGACATCATCAGGGCACGGGCTTCGAGCTGTGCTTCCAGCGTCAGCGGTACGTGTACCGCCATCTGGTCACCGTCGAAGTCGGCGTTGAACGCGGCACAGACCAGCGGGTGCAGCTGAATGGCTTTACCTTCAATCAGAACCGGCTCGAATGCCTGAATACCAAGACGGTGCAGGGTCGGCGCACGGTTCAGCATGACCGGGTGCTCGCGAATCACTTCAGCCAGGATATCCCAGACTTCCGCGGTTTCCCGCTCGACCATCTTCTTCGAGGCCTTGATGGTGGTCGCAATACCACGGGCTTCGAGCTTGGCGAAGATAAACGGCTTGAACAGTTCCAGTGCCATTTTCTTCGGCAGACCACACTCGTGCAGCTTCAGGGTCGGACCTACCACGATCACCGAACGACCGGAGTAATCGACACGCTTGCCGAGCAGGTTCTGACGGAAACGACCCTGCTTGCCCTTGATCATGTCGGCAAGAGATTTCAACGGACGCTTGTTGGTGCCGGTAATGGCACGGCCACGACGGCCGTTATCCAGCAGTGCATCAACCGCTTCCTGCAGCATGCGCTTCTCGTTGCGGACAATAATGTCCGGCGCGGAAAGCTCGAGCAGACGCTTGAGACGGTTGTTACGGTTGATCACGCGGCGGTACAGATCGTTCAGATCCGAGGTCGCGAAACGGCCACCATCAAGTGGTACCAGCGGACGCAAGTCCGGCGGCAGCACAGGCAGCACATTCATGATCATCCACTCCGGGCGGTTTCCGGAGGTGGAGAAGGCTTCCATGATCTTCAGGCGCTTGGACAGCTTCTTCAGCTTGGTATCGGAGCCAGTGGCATCGATATCCTCGCGCAGCTGCTTCACTTCCTGCTCAAGATCAAGATCAGACAGCAGATACTGGACCGCCTCGGCACCCATACGGGCATCAAACTCATCACCGAACTGCTCAAGGGCTTCGTAATACTCCTCGTCATTCAGCAGCTGTCCTTTCTCCAGGCTGGTCATGCCCGGCTCAACTACTACAAATGATTCGAAATACAACACCCGCTCGATATCACGCAAGGTCATATCGAGGATCAGACCGATGCGGCTCGGCAGCGACTTGAGGAACCAGATGTGCGCCACAGGACTGGCCAACTCAATGTGGCCCATGCGCTCGCGCCGGACCTTGGTCAAGGTGACTTCAACGCCACACTTCTCACAGATCACACCGCGGTGCTTGAGGCGCTTGTACTTACCGCACAGGCACTCATAGTCCTTGATCGGACCAAAAATGCGCGCACAGAACAAGCCATCCCGTTCCGGCTTGAAGGTACGGTAGTTAATGGTCTCCGGTTTTTTCACTTCACCGAACGACCAGGACCGAATCAGGTCCGGCGGCGCCAGACCAATCTTGAGTTTGTCAAACTCAGTGACTTGTCCCTGACTTTTCAGAAGATTCAGCAAGTCTTTCAAGGCCAGTCCTCCATGCAGAGCTAATGCTCGCAAAAACGTACGTTAATCCAGATATCCGTTTATTCGCTTTCCAACTCGATATTGATACCGAGAGAGCGAATTTCCTTCAGCAACACATTGAAGGATTCGGGCATACCCGGATCCATCCGGTGATCACCATCAACGATGTTCTTGTAGATCCGGGTACGGCCATTAACGTCGTCAGACTTGACCGTGAGCATCTCCTGCAGCGTGTAGGCAGCGCCATACGCTTCCAGAGCCCAGACTTCCATCTCACCGAATCGCTGGCCACCGAACTGCGCCTTGCCACCCAGCGGCTGCTGGGTAACCAGGCTGTAAGAACCGGTCGAACGCGCGTGCATCTTGTCGTCCACCAGGTGGTTCAGCTTCAGCATATACATGTAGCCGACGGTTACCGCGCGGTCGAACTTGTCGCCGGTACGACCATCCCACAGCTCCATCTGGCCCGAGGCATTGAGACCGGCCAGCTTCAGCAGGTCCTTGATCTCGTTTTCCTTGGCGCCATCGAATACCGGCGTTGCCATCGGCACACCACCGCACAGGTTGCCCGCCAGCTCAAGAATTTCAGCGTCGCTGAAACTCTTCAGATCTTCCTTGCGCAGGCTGATGCCGGTGCCGTTGTAGATCTTGTCGAGAAAATCGCGAATCTCGGCGACCTTGCGCTGTTGCGCCAGCATCTCGTTGATGCGCTCGCCGAGGCCTTTGGCTGCCAGACCCAGATGCACTTCAAGAATCTGACCGATGTTCATCCGCGACGGTACGCCAAGCGGGTTCAGGACGATATCGACCGGAACACCGTGCTCGTCATAGGGCATGTCTTCCTGCGGCATGATCACCGAGATAACACCCTTGTTACCGTGACGGCCGGCCATCTTGTCACCCGGCTGGACGCGACGCTTGATGGCCAGGTAGACCTTGACCACTTTCAACACGCCATGAGCCAGGTCATCGCCGGCGGAAATCTTGCCCTGCTTGTCCTTGTAACGCTCCTCCTGGTCACGCTTGTGGTTTTCCAGATACTGCTGGGCGCGCTCCAGTTGCTCGGCAACGTCATCTTCCGCCGGGCGCAGCTCAAACAGCTTCTCCGCATCCAGCTCGGCAAGCAGATCCGCAGTCAGCTCGGCGCCACGCTTGAGGCCAGCGCCGCCATTGACCTTGCGGCCCAGCAGCTGCTTGCGCAGACGCTCGAGAATGTCCTGCTCAAGAATGCGGTATTCGTCTTTCAAGTCCTTGCGGAACTGTTCCAGCTGGGCCTGATCGATCTGCCGGGCACGGTCGTCCTTCTCGACGCCGTCACGGGTAAATACCTGCACGTCAATGATGGTGCCCTTGACGCCAGACGGTACCCGCAGGGAAGTGTCCTTCACATCGGACGCCTTCTCACCGAAGATCGCGCGCAGCAGTTTCTCTTCCGGAGTCAGCTGGGCCTCGCCCTTGGGCGTTACCTTGCCAACCAGAATGTCGCCAGCGCCAACTTCGGCGCCAACATAGACAATGCCCGACTCATCCAGCTTGGCCAGCGCCGCTTCACCCACGTTCGGGATATCGGCGGTAATTTCTTCCGGCCCCAGTTTGGTGTCACGAGCCACACAGCTCAGTTCCTGAATGTGAATGGAGGTGAAGCGATCTTCTTTCACCACCCGCTCGGAGATCAGGATCGAGTCTTCGAAGTTGTAGCCGTTCCACGGCATGAAGGCGACGCGCATGTTCTGACCCAGCGCCAGTTCCCCCATATCGGTGGACGGGCCGTCTGCCAGAATGTCACCGCCCGTCACCTTGTCACCGATCTTCACCAGCGGACGCTGATTAATGCAGGTGTTCTGGTTGGAACGGGTGTATTTGGTCAGGTTGTAAATATCGACGCCAGCCTCGCCTTCTGCGATTTCACCGTCGTTGACCTTGACGATAATGCGCGAAGCATCGACCTTGTCGATCACCCCGCCACGACGCGCCACCACACAGACACCGGAGTCGCGCGCCACATGGCGCTCGATGCCAGTACCGACCAGTGGCTTCTCGGTGCACAGGGTCGGCACGGCCTGGCGCTGCATGTTCGAACCCATCAGTGCGCGGTTGGCGTCATCGTGTTCCAGGAACGGAATCAACGACGCTGCAATCGACACCACCTGACGCGGCGACACGTCCATGTGGGTGATCTGGGCCGGCTGCATGATGGTAAATTCGTTGCGGTGACGTACCGTAACGAACTCGTCGACAAACTTGTCTTTGCCGTCCACTTTCGAGTCCGCCTGTGCAATCACACACTCGGCCTCTTCAATGGCAGACAGATACTCGATGTCATTGGTGACCTGACCGTTCGCCACCTTGCGGTACGGCGACTCAAGGAAGCCGTACTCGTTGGTGCGGGCATAGGTTGCCAGCGAGTTGATCAGACCGATGTTCGGGCCTTCCGGCGTCTCGATCGGACAAACGCGACCATAGTGGGTCGGATGCACGTCACGGACTTCAAAGCCGGCACGCTCACGGGTCAGACCGCCTGGGCCCAGCGCCGAGACACGACGCTTGTGAGTCACTTCCGACAGCGGATTGTTCTGATCCATAAACTGGCTGAGCTGGGACGAACCGAAGAACTCCTTGACCGCGGCAGCAACCGGCTTGGAGTTGATCAGATCCTGCGGCATCAGGCCTTCGGATTCGGCCAGGCTCAGACGCTCCTTGACGGCGCGCTCAACACGGACCAGGCCGACGCGGAACTGGTTCTCGGCCATTTCGCCAACGGAGCGGACGCGACGGTTACCGAGGTGATCAATGTCATCTACGATGCCGTTACCGTTACGGATATCTACCAGCGTGCGCAGCACGTCGATAATGTCCGATACGCCTTCACCGATGTGCTGGTAGTACTGCTTGCCTTCTTCATCGCTGCGCAGCGAGAAGTAGCGGCCATCGTAGACAATGCCGGCACCCTTCTCTTCTTCACGACCAAGACGGCGATTGAACTTCATCCGACCCACTGCAGACAGGTCGTAACGCTCTTCGGTGAAGAACAGGTTCTTGAACAGGTTTTCTGCCGCTTCCTTGGTCGGCGGCTCGCCCGGACGCATCATCCGGTAAATTTCCACCAGCGCTTCAAGCTGACTGCGAGTCGGGTCGGTGCGCAGGGTATCCGACATGAACGGACCATTATCGAGATCGTTGGTGTACAGCGTCTCGAATGCGGTCACGCCAGCTTTCTCAAGCTTGACCAGAACCTCGGCGGTAATTTCGGTGTTGCACTCAAACAGCACTTCGCCGGTTGACTGATTAACAGCCGAGCGGGCCAGAGTTTTGCCGTGCAGATACTCGCCCGGGATATCCAGATACTCGATATTGGCTTTTTCGAGCTCCCGGATATGACGAGCTGTAATACGACGACCACGCTCCACCACCAGCTTGTCACCGGCCATGATGTCGAACGTCGCAGTCTCACCACGCAGGCGCTCGGCAATCAGCTTCATGCGATAGTTGGCGCCATCACGCACGATCTCATTGGTGTCGAAGAACATCGCCAGGATTTCATCGGCGGTGTAGCCCAGCGCACGCAGCAAAATGGTAGCCGGCAGTTTGCGACGACGGTCAATACGGACGAATACCTGATCCTTCGGATCGAATTCGAAATCCAGCCAGGAACCACGGTAAGGAATGATCCGGGCGGAATACAGCAGCTTGCCGGAGCTGTGGGTCTTGCCGCGATCGTGATCGAAGAACACGCCCGGAGAGCGGTGCAACTGGGAAACAATAACGCGCTCGGTACCGTTAATAACAAAGGTACCGTTTTCGGTCATCAGGGGAATTTCACCCATATAGACCTGTTGCTCGCGAATATCCTTGATCGCGCCGGAGGACTCACGGTCGTAGATCATCAGACGGATGCGAACGCGCAGCGGGGCCGCATAGGTGGCGCCGCGCAGGATACATTCCTTGACGTCAAACACCGGCTTGCCAAGCTCATAGCCGGCATACTCCAGTGCAGCGTTACCCGAGTAGCTGGAAATCGGGAACACGGAACGGAAAGCAGCTTCCAGGCCTTCTTCGAGGCGCTGGTCAGCAGAGGTACTCTGCTGCAGAAACTTGCGATAGGAATCAAGCTGGATTGCGAGAAGGTACGGCACCTCCATCACAGTCGGGAGCTTGCCGAAATCTTTGCGGATCCGCTTTTTCTCAGTGAATGAGTATGCCATCTGCGTTCCTCGGCGGTTGCTGCATCGCCAACCTGGCGACATCGTGTTGCTATCTAAAGTGCGTCAGTGCTGCTCGGACCTGACGACATACTGCAAAAACGACAAAAAGCTGGCAGCCGAAACCGGCTGCCAGCCCCTGTCTTCCCGGCCGGAGCAGGAAAGACAAGCGCATTCGCGCTTACTTCAGCTCGGCGGTGCCGCCGGCTTCTTCGATCTTCTTCTTCAGCTCTTCTGCTTCGGCCTTGGAAACGCCTTCTTTCACAGCAGCCGGAGCACTTTCTACCAGGTCTTTGGCTTCTTTAAGGCCCAGACCAGTGGCTTCACGAACAGCCTTGATCACGCCGACTTTCTTGTCACCGAAACCGGTCAGCATAACGTTGAACTCGGTCTGCTCTTCAACAGCGGCGGCAGCAGCACCCGGGGCAGCGGCAACAGCAACAGCAGCGGCAGAAACGTTGAACTTCTCTTCGAAAGCAGAAATCAGCTCAACCAGCTCCAGCACGGACAGTTCAGCAACGGCGTTCAGGATATCTTCTTTGGACAGTGCCATGTTCTTTCTCCAGATCTTGATCAGGTGTGGTTCAGGCGGCGATCAGGCAGCCTGAGCTTCGTTCTTTTCTTTCAGTGCGGTCAGCAGTCGGCCGAACTTCGATACCGGAGCCTGCAGCACGGACACCAACATGGTGAGAGCCTGTTCGCGGTTCGGCAGCGTGGCCAGTACATCGATCTCTGCGCCGGCGAACAATTTGCCTTCATAGGCACCAACCTTGATTTCAAGCTTGGCATTGTCCTTGGCGAAGTCCTTGAACAGACGGGCAGCAGCGCCCATATCGTCCACGGACATCGACAGACCGATGATGCTCGGGCCGACCAGGGCATCGTTCAGCAGGGAGAAGTTGGTACCTTCCAGCGCACGACGCGCCAGAGTGTTACGAACCACCCGTACATAAACGTTCTGCTCGCGAGCCTTGGAACGCAGCTGGGTCAGCTGCGATACCGTCAGACCGCGATAGTCGGCGACCACAGCGGAGAATGCGCTGTTGGCAGCTTCGTTCACCGCCGCAACGATCTCTTTTTTGTCTTCGAGTCTAAGAGTCACTGTGTAATCTCCTCATTGATACGATCGACCAAAATGGCCGACCACCCGGTTTATGGTCGCGTTACCGCTTCCATACGCGGGGGCACAGTGAAACTGAACCACACCGCGTCTGCGCAGGCTGTTGTTTTAAGCCCGATCCGGAAACCGGCCGGGCGCCTGTGGTCTTTGACGCACCCGCCCGAAGGCGGACATTCAAAGTCCGTTGCCGGCGCGCCTTTCAGCGACGCCGGTGTATTACCTCACCCGCCGGATCAGACCGACAGGGTGCTGATATCAATCGCCAGGCCCGGACCCATGGTCGAGGACAAAGCGATCTTGCGGATGTACACGCCCTTGGACGTAGACGGTTTGATCCGCTTCAGGTCAGCCAGCAGCGCCTCAAGGTTTTCCTTGACCGCGTTGACGTCAAATCCGACCTGACCAACAGTGCAATGGATGATGCCGCCTTTGTCGGTGCGGAAACGCACCTGACCACCCTTGGCATTCTTCACCGCGGTCGCAACGTCTGCGGTTACCGTGCCAACCTTCGGATTCGGCATCAGACCACGCGGACCAAGGATAGTGCCGAGCTTACCGACCACACGCATGGCATCAGGGGTTGCGATGACAACATCGAAATCCATCTCGCCAGCCTGAACGCGCTCGGCCAGATCGTCGAAACCGACGACGTCAGCACCGGCAGCCTTGGCCGCTTCAGCGTTGGCACCCTGAGCAAACACCGCCACACGGACAGTTTTGCCGGTACCGTGCGGCAGCACGGAGGCGCCACGGACGTTCTGATCCGATTTGCGCGGATCAACGCCGAGATTCACCGCTACATCGATGGACTCTTTGAATTTAACGGTCGACAGCTCGCTGAGCAGGCCTACCGCTTCCTCGATTGCATATACTTTACCGGGCTGGACCTTTTCACGGATCAGACGGGCACGCTTTGACAGTTTAGCCATGACTTAGCCCTCCACATCCAGGCCCATAGCACGGGCACTGCCAGCAATAGTACGGACAGCCGCATCCAGATCAGCCGCGGTAAGATCCGGCTGCTTGGTCTTGGCAATCTCTTCCAGCTGGGCACGGGTTACCTTGCCCACCTTGTTCTTGTTCGGCACGCCGGAACCACTCTTGATGCCAGCCGCCTTTTTCAGCAGGAACGACGCCGGCGGCGTCTTCATGATGAAGGTGAAAGAGCGGTCGCTGTACACGGTAATGACCACCGGCACAGGAGCACCCGGCTCGATGTGCTGGGTCTGCGCGTTAAACGATTTGCAGAATTCCATGATGTTCACGCCCTGTTGGCCCAGTGCGGGACCGACCGGCGGACTCGGGTTGGCTTGGCCAGCTTTTACCTGCAGCCGGACATAGGCCTGAATCTTCTTTGCCATGACTATGCTCCTTGGGTTCCAGCGCCCCGCCCGGATGGACGAAAGGCTCCCCTGAGGTTTGCGTTATGCCGCCTTTCGGCGACGACCTTTAATCAGGTTTTTTCGACCTGACTGAACTCCAGCTCCACCGGGGTGGAGCGTCCGAAAATAAGCACTGCTACATGCAGGCGGCTTTTCTCGTAATTCACTTCTTCGACTACGCCGTTGAAATCAGCAAACGGACCATCGCAGACCCGCACCACTTCGCCCGGCTCGAACAATGTCTTCGGCTTCGGCTTTTCGACACTGTCATCCATGCGCTGCAGAATGGCATCTGCCTCGCGCTGGGTAATCGGCGCCACCCGACCCGGCTTCTTCGGATCTTCGCCGATAAAGCCCATCACCTTGGAGGTCTCCTTGACCAGGTGCCAACTGTCATCGTTCATATCCATTTCGATCAATACATAGCCCGGGAAAAACTTCCGCTCGGACTTGCGCTTCTGGCCAGCCTTGATTTCCACGACTTCCTCAGTGGGCACCAGAATCTGACCGAACTGATCTTCCATTTGGCGCAGCTTGATGCGCTCTTCAAGGGCACGCTTGACGTGCTTTTCAAAACCCGAATAGGCGTGGATGACGTACCAGCGCTTTGCCATGTGCTTTACCTCAGCCAATCACCCAGGAAATCAGACTGTTGAGAACCCAGTCCATCAAAAACAGAATCAGGGCAACAATGACAACAAACACCAGCACGATCAGCGTCGTCTGTACCGTTTCCTGACGGGTTGGCCAAACCACTTTGCGCAATTCAATCGCTGCATCCTTGCGAAGCTGGTTGAATGCTCTGCCCTGCTCAGTCTGCAAACCAACAAAGGCCGCCACCAGCGCGAGCGCAACAATAGCCAGCGCCCGATACAGCGGCGATATTTCGGCGTAATAGCCGTTGCCCCAGATGGCCGCAACCACCAGAGCGGTTACTACAACCCACTTCACGGCATCCAGTGCGCCGGCGGAGCTCTGTTCAGCCTTCTCGCTCATTCGTTACACCCTGTCGCTACCCTGAGCGGCAGCAAATATATGGCAGGCCCGGAGGGACTCGAACCCCCAACACCCGGTTTTGGAGACCGGTGCTCTACCAATTGAACTACGGGCCTGTAACCTCTTTTATCGAAACGCAGCAGGCCGGGGCGCATGCCCCGGCCATGCTGTTGATCCGCAGCCGGATCAGGCGATGATTTTAGCTACCACGCCGGCGCCAACGGTACGGCCGCCTTCGCGAATCGCGAAGCGCAGGCCTTCATCCATGGCAATCGGGTTGATCAGCTTCACCACCAGCTTGACGTTATCGCC
>JBECKT010000012.1:0-3104 GCA_040235405.1 Alcanivoracaceae bacterium | reverse complement strand
TGTTGCTGACCTGCCCGCTCGTACAGGCAGAGGTCTACCAGTGGCGTGATGCCCAGGGGCGCCTGCACTTTGGCGACAAACCGCCGGAGGACCAGCAAAGCAAACCGCTTTATGCCGCAGCCGCCAGCGCGCGCAACGGGCTGGTACATTTTCGCCGCACCGACTTCGACCTGAGTGAAGCGGCTGAAAAGCGGGTGCGCGAAGGACTTAATACAATCCTGTCGCTGTACACCGGCACGCTGGGACTCGATGTGCGCGGCGATGTGGCCGTCAACCTGCACCTGATCAGCGGCAAGGACGAATTCTATCGCTGGCTGAATGAGCGTACCGGCGAATCCGCCAGCAATGGAATTTCCGGCGTTTATGTCACCCGGACGAAAGAAGTGGCGGTCTGGGACTGGGCCACTGAAGAACGCATTGTCGGCACCATTTTGCACGAATCCAGCCACGTTATTCTGGCCCAGCTGGCGCCCCGCGCGCCGAGCTGGATTCACGAGGGCATGGCCCAGTACGTACAGATGCTGCAACCGGAAAATGGCGCCATTGTCATCCACCCGCACCCTGCTGCGGAACGCATTCGCGGCTGGACCAAAAACGGCGAGCTGGTCAGCCTGCGCACCTATCTGAACCTGCCGGAGCCGCAATGGCGGCAGATGGCCCACAATCAGGATGCCATGCCCTACAGCGTCGCCTGGGCAACGGTGTACTTTTTGATGTCATCACAAGTCGGACAACAAACCCTGCGCCGATTGCTGCATGATCTGGAAAAAAATGGCCAATGGCCCACCGCCGAAGCATTCGATACCCGCTACCCGGGTGGCCTGATCAAGATGGATTACGATTTCTTCCGCTGGGCTCAGGGCGACATGGCCCCACATCGGTATTGACTGTAGGAGCCGTCGATCGACGGCGAAAGACTTCGCGGCTGCTCAGCCGCTCCTACGGAGAATTCAGAACCTCACTCTGTAGGAGCCGTCGATCGACGGCGAAGGATTTCGTGGCTGGTAAACCGCTCCGGAGCATCGCATTTTTTCATAAAATTCAGAGTGGCCATTGAAACGGTACCGGCCAGAGTGACTGCGAGGAGAAATCCTTTGCTGCCAGCAATTCGGCATAATTTTTCTGCAACAGCGGATGCCTCTCCTCCGGTGCAATATCCGCCAGCGGCTTCAGCACAAAGGCGTGCTTGAGAATTTCATCGCGCGGCAACTCAACGCCATCAATCACACCAACTGCATCACCATAGGTGAGAATGTCGATATCCAGTGTCCGGCTGGCAAATTTCTTTTCACCACGAGTGCGGCCGTGATCCGCCTCAATAGCGCGCAGCATTGCCGACAGTTCGCCCACAGAAAGTTCGGTATCAATGGCAACAACCAGATTAAGAAACGCCTCGCCGTCAAAACCGACCGCAGAGCTTTCATAGACCGGGCTCAGGAGCAACTGCGGAAAGTGCCGCGCCAACGCATCCAGACCGGAACGAATATTGTGTTCGCGATCGATGTTGGAACCGAAACTGAGGTAAACCCGTGTCATGCCTGTTTGTTGCCCCGCTCGATAATAATGCCAACGTCCTGCGAACCACGCAGGGCCCCCGGCTTGGAAACCCGCAGCCGCAACCAGGGCACGGCAAATTCATTCAGAACGATCTCCGCCACCCGCTCGGCCAGCGTTTCCACCAGCTGGAAATCCGATGCCTCGATAAAGCTGATCAAACGCTTGCCGACCGCCTTGTAATCAAGAGTGTCGTTGATCTGGTCGCTCGCCGCGGCACGGCGGATATCAGTGGCCATTTCCAGATCCAGACTGACGGTCTGGCGGATACGACGCTCCCAGTCGAAAATGCCTATCACGGTGGCTACTTTCAGATCACGGATGTAAACAATGTCCATATGTTGCCTCATTGCGTGGTCGGTAACCGGTCTGTCCGGCCGCTGTCACATCAAAATTCAGCGAACAGACACACGACGCTGGTAGCATTCTGCAATATCAGGTGGCTGTTCAGGCACAGCCAGTTCAGGCAGTCTCTGTGACGCCGAGGGACGGAGGATTATAGCCGGTGGATTTCGCCACATTACAGGCTCATGGCCTGATTACCGCGTTATTGTGCGTTGCCGCCTATCTCGGCGGCTCGATTTCCAGCGCCATTCTGGTCTGCCGGCTGTTCGGCCTGCCCGACCCGCGAACCGAAGGCTCGCACAACCCCGGCGCCACCAATGTCCTGCGCCTCGGTGGCAAACCGGCGGCGGCATTGACGCTGGCCGGCGATGTCCTGAAGGGGGTGATTCCGGTGCTGGTGGCAGTGCACTGGCTTGAGCTACCGCTGCTGATTGCCGCACTGGCCGGCTGGTTTGCCTTTCTCGGCCATCTGTTTCCGGTGTTTTTCCGGTTTCAGGGCGGCAAGGGTGTGGCCACCGCCTTCGGCCTGCTGTTTGCCCTGCACTGGCCCACTGGCCTGGTCACCGGTGCGGTCTGGCTGGTGCTGTTCGCCATCCTGCGCATTTCCTCTCTGGCGTCGATGGCCGCGTTTCTGGTGATGCCGGTGGCCATCCTGTTCTGGCAACCGGAAACCCTGTGGCCGATGATCCTGCTCAGCGTGGCGCTGATCGGCCGGCATCACTCGAATATCCGCAAGCTGTTATCCGGCGAAGAGCTCGGCTTTCGCAAACCGAAAGCGTAGCAGCCGCCGATCGACGGCGAAGATCTTTCGCGGCTGATCAGCCGCTCCTACGATGGCGTTGTGCCCCTGCTGTAGGAGCCGTCGATCGACGGCGAAGATCTTTCGCGGCCGATCGGCCGCTCCTACCTGGGAGGGTGGAGTTCTGCCAGTGGCCAGCGCGGGCGCACGGCAATGCTGAGCGTGTCTGACTGCTCCCCTTTAGCCAGCCGCAGGGCGCCGGCAAAGGCAATCATGGCACCGTTGTCAGTGCAGTATTCCGGGCGCGGATAAAATACCCGGACATTTTTCTCACCCAGTGCTTCGGCAAGACGCGCACGCAGGCGCTTGTTGGCACTGACGCCACCGGCCATGACCAGCGTTTTCTGCCCGGTCTGCTGCATCGCCCGACGGCACTTGATCACCAGCGTTTCCACCACCGCATCTT
>JBECKT010000033.1:0-5135 GCA_040235405.1 Alcanivoracaceae bacterium | reverse complement strand
ATCAGGCTGCGCTGGCTGTCACCATCGGTGAATTTGTAACGAAAATAGCGTCGGAACGAGGCATCTGCAGAGGCCGGCAGGCCACTGACCTGCTGACCGATCTGCATGGAAACCCATGCATCCAGCGCCGATTTGCGCTCATCCTGGGCGCTTTCGCCCCCGATCTGCCCTGCCTCTGTCGCCGGCTGCATTGCCACCCTCTATCCAGTAAACTGCCGTCCGGCTTTTTACCTGTTCCGGATTGCGAATGCCACTGCGCCCCACCTCTGCCCTGCTGATTTCCGCTTTGCTGGCAGGCCCGGCGCTGGCCGATGATCTGAACTGGGTCAAGCGCAAGGAGATGAATGCCCTGCCCGAATCCCTGCAGCGGCCGATTCCGGTCTGGTGCAGCGGCATGTTCTATAACCCGGCTCTGGCCGCTGCCGGCGGTTCTCCAGACACGCAAATCAGCGCAGATCGCTCCGAGTTCCAGCTCGACGGCGATGCCCTGCTGGAGGGCGATGTCCTGATCGAGCAACCCGGCCGCTCATTGCGGGCTGAGCGCGCGCTCTATAACCAGACCACTGGCAAGTTCGAGCTGACCGGGGACATCCTGCTCGATACCAGCGAGCTCAGCTTTCGTGCTGACAGCCTGACCGGCAATCTGAAGAACCGTGAGGCCACCCTGCTTGATGCTCGCTATGCCCTGTTCGAGCAACAGGCGCACGGCGAAGCCAGGCGTATTGAGCAGCGCGGTGAACAGATCATTGTCGAGCGTGGCAGCTACACCACCTGCGCGCCGGGCTCGGATGGCTGGCGCATCAGCGCCCGCGAGCTGGATCTGGATCAGAGCAAGGGCTGGGGCGAAGCCCGCCATGTCGTACTCAAGGTCGAAAAAATCCCGGTCATGTATCTGCCCTGGATTACTTTTCCGATTGATGACCGACGCAAAACCGGCCTGCTGTTCCCGGATTTCGGCACTACCGACAGCGGCGGTTTTGATATCAGCCAGCCGCTGTATCTGAACCTGCACCCGCAAGCGGATGCCACCCTTGCTCCGCGTTATATCGACGGCCGCGGCAATGGCTTGAACACAGAGTTCCGCTATCTGACCAAGCTCGGTACTGGCGATCTGGTTTATGGCTGGCTGCGTGAAGACAAACTGTTCGACGAAGAAGACCGGGTGGTGGCCAGCTGGAACCACGACGGCAGCCTTGACCGCTGGCTGTTCAGCACCGACGTCAACTATGTCTCCGACGATTTCTACTTCAAGGATCTCGACACCGGCCTTGAGGTCGCCTCGCTGACACATCTGCCACGCGAAGGTCAGGCCGAGTATTTCGGCCGACACTGGCGGTTTCTCGCCCGGCTGCAGGCCTGGCAAACCATTGATCCTACCCTGCTGGATGACGACCTCCCCTATCGCCGACTGCCCCAGCTGAACCTGACCGGCTTGCAACCCCTTCTCGGCCCATTGACGCTCGACTGGACCAGCGACATTACCGTGTTTGACCGCACCGCCGTGGTCGCCGCCGATGATATCCGTGGCCAGCGCATCCACCTGCAGCCGGCACTGTCAGTGCCGATGGAAAAGCCATGGGGCTACCTGCATCCGCGAGTCCGTTTCTATCAAACCGCCTACTCGCTCAGCGGGGTGGACACCCTGCCGTCAGATACGCCGACCCGCTCGCTCTGGGGCGCCAACCTTGATAGCGGCCTGTTCCTCGAACGGCCAATCAGTTTCGCCGGCCGCCAGCTGCTGCAGACACTGGAGCCCCGTGTTTTCCTGAACCATATCGAGCAGGAAGACCAGATTGATCTGCCGGATTTCGACAGCGGTCGACTGACCTCGTCCTGGGACACCCTGTTCCGGGAGAACCGCTTCACCGGCTACGACCGTATCGGTGACGAGAAAAGCGCCACCATCGGTGTCACCAGCCGGTTCCGGGACCCGCGACGCGGTGATGACCTGCTGATCCTGCGGGCTGCGCAGAAATTCCACGATCAGGACCGGATTGTCGAATCCGGCAACATTACCCTGCCGGACAACACCCGGCGGCAGAGCCCGGTCATTGCCGACGCCACCCTGCAGCTGGACCAGCGCTGGTCGCTGTTTGCCGAAACCCAGTGGAACTCGGAAAAGAACCGCAGGGAACAGAATGGCCTGCGGATCGGTTACAGTGACCGCAGCCGCCTGTATCTTCATGCCGGCTATCAGTATCGGCCGGTGGATGACATTCGCCAGACGGAACTCGCTGCCATTGTGCCGGTCCACCGCAACTGGAGTCTGATCGGTCGCTGGCTGCACGATCTTGGCGAACGGCAGTCGCTGGAAAATATTTCCGGGGTCGAATACCGCGACTGCTGCTGGCGTATTCGTCTTATCAATCTGCGTGAACTGAGTGATCGCGATGGCGACACCACGCTGGACGCGGAACGGACCACCCTGCTGCAGATCCAGATGATTGGCCTGGGCGGATTCGGCGGCACCGTCGACACGCTGCTGGAACGCGGCATTCCCGGTTACAGGAGAACACCATGATCCGATTTGCCTGCCTTGCGCTGTTGTTACCGGCGCTGGCATTTGCTGATGAGCTGCAACCACTGGACCGGATCGCCGCTGTGGTGGATGACAGCATCATCATGGAAAGCGAACTCGATACCCGGGTGGCCGATATTCGCCGTAACCTGCAGGCAGAAGGAAGACCAATGCCGCCGGAAGATATTCTGCGCAGCCAGATTCTTGAACGCATGGTGCTGGAACAGATTCAGCTTGATCAGGCCAAACGTCTCGGCATCAAGATTGACGACACGATCCTGAATGACTCGCTAACCGGCATTGCCCGGCAGAATGGTTACAGCCTGGAAGAATTTGCCGAGCATCTGCGCACTGAAGGCTATGACTGGTCCGCATTCCGGGAGCAACTGCGCACGGAAATGGCCATCAACCAGCTGCGCCAGCGTCGGGTGGGCCAGCGCGTGCGTATCACCGACGGTGAACTGGATCGTTTCCTGCAATCGGAACAGGCACGACAGTTATTTGAATCGGAATTTCGGCTTGGCCATATCATGGTGGCGATCCCGGAAGGAGCGTCCGCTGACCAGCTGAAACTGGCCGAAGGCAAAGCCCGGGACATCATCAACCGCCTGCGTAATGGCGCTGACTTCTTCGCCCAGGCCACCGAGTTTTCCGACGGTCAATCGGCACTGGAAGGTGGCGATCTGGGCTGGCGCCCGGCAGCACAATGGCCGGCGCTGTTCACCGATGCGGTGATCGACCTGAAGGCCGGCGAACTGGCCGGGCCGATTCGTGCCGGAAACGGCTTTCATATCCTCAAGATGATTGATCGCCGCGGCGGCGACCAGCAGATGGTCGACCAGTATCTGGTTCGTCATATTCTGGTGCGCCCGTCCACGCTACGCAGCAGTGAGGAAGCCGAACGCCTGATTCGTGAACTGCATAACCGGATCAGTCAGGGCGAAGACATGGCGCGCCTGGCACGGGAGTTTTCTGACGATCCCGGCAGTGCACGCAATGGCGGCAGCCTCGAATGGGTTACCCCGGGCGAGATGGTGGAAGAGTTCGACCAGCGCATGCAGGCAACACCGGCCGGCCAGCTCAGCGAACCGTTTCGCACCGAATATGGCTGGCATGTACTGCAAGTGGACTCGATCCGCACTGCGGACATGAGCGAGGAATACCGCCGCCTGCGCGCCCGTCAGGCCCTGCACCAGCGTCGCTTTGCCGAAGAGCTGGAGCTGTGGACCACCGAACTGCGCCAGGAAGCCTATGTGGATATTCGCCTTTGATGATCGCGCCGGTCGCCATCACCTGCGGAGACCCGGCTGGCATCGGCCCGGATCTGGTACTGCAACTGCCGCAGCAAGTGACCGATGTACCACTGGTGATTCTTGCTGATCGTGAGGTGCTGGCGCAGCGCGCCAGACAGCTCAATCTCAATATCACGCTACATGACTGGCTGCCCGGCGGGCAGCTTGCGGATAATGGCGTCGCTGTCTGGCATCAGCCCAGCGGCGCCGATGTTCAGCCCGGCAAACCTGACCCGGCCACAGCGCAAAGCATTCTGACCCTGCTTGACCGCGCCGCAGACGGCTGCATGAACGGTACTTTCTCGGCGATGGTCACCGCGCCGCTGGCCAAGCATGTGATCCGCGAAGGCGCGCTCGCCGGCTTCACCGGCCACACCGAGTACCTGTGCCAGCGTGCCGGTGTCGGCCGGGTGGTGATGCTGCTGGTGGCCGGCGAGCTGCGAGTGGCACTGGCCACCACCCACTTGCCGCTGCGCAATGTCGCCGCTGCGATCAGCGAAAATCTGATTCTCGATACGGCACGTATTCTTGAGCACGACCTGCGCGTTCACTTCGGCATCGATACCCCGCGTATTCTGGTGCTCGGACTGAATCCCCATGCTGGTGAGAATGGCCACCTTGGCGATGAAGAGCTGCAGATAATCATTCCTGCGCTGGAGCGACTACGCAGCGAAGGCATGCAGCTTACCGGCCCGCTGCCTGCGGATACTGCCTTTACCCCGCGCCAGCTTCAGGGCCATGATGCAGTACTGGCGATGTATCACGATCAGGGCCTGCCGGTACTGAAATACGCCGGCTTCGGCGAAGCGGTGAACATTACTCTGGGCCTGCCTTTCATCCGTACCTCAGTGGATCACGGCACGGCTTTCGAACTGGCCGGCAGCGGCCGCGCTGAACCCGGCAGCCTGATTGCCGCCACCCGGCTGGCCGCCCGACTGGCGCAGCAGAAACTCACTCTGGAAAACTGACCATGCAGCATCAGGCCCGCAAGCGCTTCGGCCAGCACTTTCTTACCGACACCGCGCTGGTGGAAAAAATGGTGCGCGCTATCGCGCCGACGGATGATCAGATCGTGGTCGAGATCGGCCCCGGTCAGGGCGCCCTGACACTGCCTCTGCTGGATAGCATCCAGCATCTTCAGGTGGTGGAACTGGATCGCGATCTGATCACCGAACTGGAGCGACGCATATCTGCCCAGCGTCTGACCATTCACAGCGCTGATGCGCTGAAATTTGATTTCGCCGCATTGGCAAAAGACGGCAAACGTATTCGCGTGGTCGGTAACCTGCCTTACAACATCTCCACGCCACTGATGTTTCATTTGC
>JBECKT010000148.1:0-2668 GCA_040235405.1 Alcanivoracaceae bacterium | reverse complement strand
GTACATCTCACCACCGGGCTTGAGCACGCGCTGCACTTCGCGCAGCACTCGCTCCTTGTCAGGGCTGAGATTGATAACACAGTTGGAGACGACAATATCAAAGTAGTTATCCGGCAAGCCCAGCGCGTCGAGCTGTTCGATATAGCCATGCAGAAAGCGGACATTGCTCTGGCCGTGACCAAACGCCTGACGGTGAAAATCCTTGTGCCGCTCTGCCACTTCAAGTTGTTCCGGGGTCATATCGACCCCGACCACTTCACCATGCTCGCCAACCAGCGCCGACAGCACGTAAACATCACGACCACTACCGCAACCCAGATCCAGTACGCGCATGCCTTCCAGTAGTTGCGGTGCCACCAGACCACAGCCGTAATAGCGATTGACTACCTCGTCATGCAACTTCGCCAGCACCGGCTTGAGCCAGTTCGGCGGCACCTGATCGCAACAGGCATTGGTCTGCAGATCACTACTGCCCTGCAAGGTCTGGCCGTAATACTCGCGCACATCTTCCCGCATTAACTCACTCCTGCTGATCAAGAATACGGATAAACACATCCGGTTCCGGACGCACCCGGTAACTGCCTGCCTGGTCAGGAAAAATAGTCATTCCGGCGGAATTTTTCATGGCTACGCAGGCGTCATGACATAGCCCGACTATCACAGGTTTGATCCAAAGCGGAATGCACAAGGCTTTAGCTTCATCGGTTACCTCCCAGCCGTGGGTGAATAAAAACGTCGTTCAATCCAGTAATCGATGCTGATCCAGCGACCGGCGCCATGGAAGAACAACACCAGCAACATAATGAAATAGGTGGCGGCAAACTCGATGCCATTGTTAAGAACAACGAAATTGCCCTTCTCAGTCAGCCAGCCATAATGACCATGCTCGCGTAGCAGCCCTTTGGCTGCCTGCAAGCGCTGCCCGACCTCGGCACTGTTATCCAGACTACGCTGCGCCGCCGGAATGCCAAGCGCCGCCAAAGGTCTGGCCATGCTGGTGTCAGGATTGGATGGCGCCACCGCAAACCAGCCATTCGGCCAATGCACGCTGAATACCGCCACCAGCATGGTGATCATCAGCGGCACCGCCACATAGCGGGTTGCCAGACCAATCAACAGCAAGATGCCACCGACCAGCTCGGTAATGATTGCGAGCGTGGCAAGCAGCGCCGGGAACGGCAAACCAAGCCCCCAATCGTTATTGCCGAACCAGGCAACCGTGGCGTCGAAGCTGCCCGCTTTCTGCCAGCCGGCGGCAATCATCACCGGCGCCAGAAACAGGCGTAGCAGCAGCGGCGCAAGAAAATCGACTCTGCGGGTACAGTTGAACAGGGAATGAAAGCGGTTGGCAACATTGATCAGTAATGACATGACGAACTCCTGCATTCTGTTGCCACTCTGATGCCGGAGCGCACTGCTTGTTACAGGCTGCCACCTTTCGGGGGTTTCAGTGCGAATGATCGTGCAGGTGCCTCAGCACCCTACCCACTTCCTCATCGGAGGCTTCGCCATGCATATGCGGGACAGCCCCCAGCAGCTGACGCAGTTGACGCAGGTAGCGCCTGCAGTTGCCGCAGAGGAACAGGTGAAAACGCAGGGCCATGCGCTGGCCAAAGCTGAGCTCGCCGTCCAGCAGCGCTTCTGCTTCTGCGGGCACGTCGCGACACTTCAGCATTCACCGGTCTCCTCAAAATGATCCACCAGGGCAAACAATCTGGCCCGGGCGCGGTGCAACAGCACCCGGGCGTTGGATGCGGAAATACCCAGCATGTTACAGACCTCGTCAAACGGCAGGCCGTCACTGTCACGCAGCTCCAGCAAGGCGCGCTGGTTCGGCGGCAGGCTACCAAGCAGCGCCAAAAGACAGTCGGCCAGTTCCTCGCGGGTCAACAGGCTATCGGGGCTGTCCGCGTGCCAATTCGCCGGCGGCGCGCCCCAATGACCATTACTAATGAAACGATCGGCCAGCGGGTCTGCGCCTTCCGGCTGCAAATCGTCGAGAAACACTTCACGCTTGCGCTGGCGCAGCATCATCCGCGCCTCGTTGATGACAATGCGCGACAACCAGCTACGCAGTGCGGCGCGACCTTCGAAATTCTTCAGCGCCGCGTGAGCCTTGATCCAGGCAGTCTGCACCACCTCAGCCGCTTCGGATTCGCCAACAATCGGCCGCGCCAGTGCCAGCAGGGCCCGGTGATGAGCTTTCACCAGCCGCGCGAAAGCCGCTTCATCACCGCCCTTCAGCAGGGCCAGTTCGTCGGCATCATTCAGCGGTTCAGTCACCCCTGCCCTCTCATCATTCGCGTCAGGCTTCCGCCTTCACCGGGATCTTGCCAATCTTCGCCTGCCAGATCTTCGGGCCGGTCTTGTGTACCGATACGCCGCTGGAGTCCACTGCCACGGTCACCGGCATATCTTCCACTTCAAACTCGTAAATCGCTTCCATGCCGAGATCTTCAAAGGCCACCACACGGGATTTGCGAATCGCCTTCGACACCAGATAGGCCGCGCCACCGACCGCCATCAGGTAGACCGCCTTGTTGTCACGAATGGCATCGATCGCGGCATCGCCACGCTCGGCCTTGCCGACCATGCCGATCAGTCCGGTTTTTTCCAGCATGGTGCGGGTGAACTTGTCCATCCTTGTGGCTGTGGTCGGGCCGGCCGG
>JBECKT010000039.1:0-16529 GCA_040235405.1 Alcanivoracaceae bacterium | reverse complement strand
CACTGGCAAGGCTTGCACCGATGTCGACGTGATCACGGACGGTAAAATCGAACTGGCGTGGCTGGCCCCAGCGACGCACCTCGACGTTGTCTTCTTCGCCCTTGCCATCCGGGACTTCGTCCAGCGGTGGATTCGGCACGCCAAGCAGCAGAGTCTCAATCTGCAGATGCAGCGCTTCCGCCCGGGCAACTTCGGCGGCCATCTCGGCATCAATTTTTGCCAGCGTATCCGCCACCCGTGCCTTGGCATCATCAACGCTCAGGCCCGACTTGACCAGATCACCCACTTCCCGGGAAGACTGCTTGCGCTGCGATTGCAGTTCCTGAGAGCGCATGTCCGCCTGTTTGCGCTCGGCATCCAGAGCCCGGAACGCGGCCAGATCAAAATTCAGGCCGCGCCGCGCCAGTCGTGCCGCCACCTGTTCGCCATCTCGGCGTAATTCGCGAATATCCAGCATGAAAAGCCATCCTGCCCGTTGCCTGCCGCCCGGAACTGACCGGGGCGACGTTATCAAGGCCGGGATTATCGTTGAGATGGGGCGTCAGGTCACGTCCGGCTTGTCGCCGGGATAGCGCTGCCACCGGGCCTCGCGATTACGCTGCTGCCAGTCGCGCAGCTTTTCGGCAATGCGGAGCTCAAGGCCGCGCGGGACCGGCTGGTAAAACGCCGGCTGGCCCATGCCCTCGGGGAAATAGTTCTCCCCGGCCACATAGGCGTCCGGGTAGTCGTGGGCATAGTGATAATCAGCGCCGTAACCTTCCGACTTCATCAGTTTGGTCGGCGCATTGCGCAGATGCAGCGGTACCTCGTCACTGGGATGGCTGGCAACAAACGCCCGGGCCTGATTCCAGGCGCGGTAAACCGCATTGCTCTTCGGCGCCACCGCCAGATATACCAGCGCCTGGGCAATCGCCAGTTCACCCTCGGGCGAGCCAAGCCGCTCCTGCACGTCCCAGGCATGCAGACACAGGGTCAGCGCCCGCGGGTCGGCATTGCCGATATCCTCGCTGGCCATGCGCACCACCCGACGGGCGACGTAAAGCGGATCACACCCGCCGTCGAGCATCCGGGCAAACCAGTACAGGGTGGCGTCCGGGTCGGAGCCGCGTACCGATTTATGCAGCGCACTGATCTGATCGTAGAAATAATCTCCACCCTTGTCGAAGCGACGCAGGCTGTCACGCAGCAGCTCGTTGACCAGCGCCAGATCAATCACCGTATCGGCCATATCAAAGCCGATATCGAGCAGATTCAGCAGCCTTCGGGCATCGCCATCAGCATGATCAAGCAGACGTTCGCGGGCATCTGCATCAATACCAATATCTCGCCCTGATTCCGTGGCCAGAGCACGGTCGAGCAGCCGGGCCAGATCATCGCGACCGATACTGCGCAGCCGATACACCCGGGCCCGGGACAACAGCGCATTATTCAGTTCGAACGACGGGTTTTCCGTGGTGGCCCCGATAAAGATCAGGGTGCCATCCTCAACGTGGGGCAAGAAGGCATCCTGCTGGGACTTGTTGAAACGATGCACCTCGTCGACAAACAGCACCGTGCGCTGGCCACGGGTCAGCCGCTGTTTCGCCTCGGCGACGGCTTCGCGAATTTCCTTTACCCCGGCCAACACCGCCGACAAGGTGATAAAGGCAGCGTCCACTGCCTGAGCAAGGATCAAAGCAAGAGTGGTTTTACCAGTGCCGGGCGGCCCCCAGAGAATCATCGAATGCAGCTGACACTGTTCAACCGCACGACGCAGTGGCTTGCCGGGGCCAATCAGATGCGCCTGACCAACGTAGTCGTCCAGCGAGGTCGGCCGCATACGCGCGGCCAGCGGCTGATGCGACGTCGACTGGCCGAACAGATCGCTCATTCGCTTTGCCGGATCACATCAACGCCGTCAGGCGCTATAAAGTTGAACAGATCATTGTCGAGCTTGCCATTCACCACCGTGTTGCGAAAGTCCAGCGCGGTCTGCTGGCCGAGCGCATCTTCCAGTCGCATGCTCTGCGGCTCGTCGCCAATAAAAGTGACTTCCAGTTGCACAAACAGCGAGTCATCAAGGCGTGGCGCCAGATGGTAGGTCACCGCATTGCCGTTACGATCGCCTTCGGTGACGACAAAGGCTGCGGCCACCCTGGCCGGGTCGCCACCAAACAACAATGCCGGGGTGCTGGCGCTGTCTTCAGTCAGCGGCTTTTCCACCACCTGTTCCAGATCAACATCGAACACCCAGACCAGTTTGCCGTCGGAAACTGCAAGCTGCTCGAACGGCTCGCGAGTGTGCCAGCGAAACCGGTTGCCACGGGCCATATGCATATCGCCACTGGCTTCCTGCAACCGGGTGCCGCCCTGGTCGAGCACCACCTGATCAAAATTGCCGGACAAGGTCTGTACCGCAGAAAGACGCTTGACCAATTCTTCGGTGGGGCCGGCAAAGGCCAACGCCGGTATGGCAGTCAGCAGCATCACGGAAAAAACTTTCATCTGGATTCCTCAGTCTGCGCCACCCGGCGCCAGCACTTCGCGCTGACCATTATGGCCGGCTTCGCTGACCACGCCGGCCATTTCCATCGCTTCAACCAGACGGGCGGCGCGGTTATAACCAATCTTGAATTTTCGTTGCACCGACGAGATCGACGCCCGCCGCGAATGCAGCACAAAGGCCACTGCTTCGTCGTATAGCGCGTCCTGCTCAGCATCATCGCTGCCGCCGGCGCCATCGAATCCGGGCATGCCGGTGTCACCGCCACCTTGAAGAATTTCTTCCAGATAATCCGGCTCGCCGCGCTTGCGCCAGTCATCACAGACCCGGTGCACTTCCTCGTCTGAGACAAAGGCGCCGTGAACTCGTTCCGGGACACTGGTGCCGACCGGCAAATAAAGCATGTCGCCGTGACCGAGCAGCTGCTCCGCGCCGCCCTGATCCAGCACGGTGCGAGAATCAATTTTCGATGACACCTGGAACGCCATCCGCGACGGTACGTTGGCCTTGATCAGGCCGGTAATCACATCCACCGAGGGACGCTGGGTAGCAAGAATCAGGTGGATACCGGCAGCCCGGGCTTTCTGGGCAATGCGGGCGATCAGTTCTTCCACTTTCTTGCCAACGATCATCATCATGTCGGCGAACTCATCGACGACGATGACGATATAGGGCAGCTTCAGCAGCAATGGCGCCGGCTCATCCAGATTCAGCGGATCCTTCGGTTTCCACAGCGGATCACGAATCGACTCGCCTTTTTTCTCGGCGTCGACGAGCTTGCGGTTGTAACCGGCGATATTGCGCACGCCCAGCGACGCCATCAGTCGGTAACGGCGTTCCATCTCGGCTACGCCCCAGCGCAATGCGGCGGCGGCATCCTTCATGTCGGTGACCACTGGGGTGAGCAGGTGCGGAATGCCGTCGTACACAGCCAGCTCCAGCATCTTCGGGTCGATCATGATCAGACGGACATCGTCCGGCGTCGACTTGAACAGGATCGACAACAGCATGGCGTTCAAACCCACCGACTTACCGGAACCGGTGGTGCCCGCCACCAACAGGTGCGGCATCTTGGCCAGATCAGCCACCATCGGATTGCCACTGATGTCCTTGCCCAGCGCCATGGTCAGCGGCGACGGCGATTCATCGAAGGCGCGCGATGCCACCGCTTCGGTGAAACGGATCATCTCGCGCTGCTCGTTCGGAATTTCGATACCGACGGTGGTCTTGCCGGGAATCACTTCCACCACCCGGACACTGATTACCGCCAGAGAACGGGCCAGATCCTTGGCCAGATTGCTGATCCGGCTGACCTTGATACCGGCAGCAGGCTGAATCTCGAACCGGGTAATGACCGGGCCCGGCTGCACCGCCACCACTTCGGCTTCGATATTGAAATCTTTCAGCTTCATTTCCAGCAGACGTGACATGGCATCCAGCGCCGCATCGGAGAAACCGCCCCGATTGCCTTCTTCAACCGGATCAAGCAGTGCCAGCGGCGGCAGGCTGCCAGTCACCTGCGCGGTAAACAACGGTTGCTGCCTTTCCTTTTGCACCCGGTCGCTTTTCTCGACTTTCTGAACAGGTTTCACAATCGCCGGCGGTTTGCGGGTTTCTGCTTTTTTCTTGCCCTCTTCCACCACCAGCCGGCGCTGCTCCTGCACCTGCCGGGTTTTGCGGCGTGCCTTGAGCGCCTGCAACCAGACCGGCAGCTTGCGCGCCAAGGTCACCGCAAGCGCACTGAGCGTGGTAGCAAGACGAATCCAGGACAGGTCGGTAAAGATGGTCATGCCGATCAGAAACAGCGTCACCAGCAGCAAGGTGCCGCCGAGCACATTGAAGCCATCCAGCGCCGTGCTGCCGACCACCTTGCCTAATATGCCGCCGGCATCTTCCGGCAACACACTGCCGTTACCGGCCAGATGCATGTAGCAAAGGCCGGTACCGGCCACCATGGTCAGGATGAAACCGACCAGACGCACCGAGAACATCGGCCAGGAGCCAGCCATGCCAGCGTGACGCTCCCGCAGCACGCGCACGCCCCAAAAACCGATCAGCAGCGGAAACAGAAAGGCCAGATAGCCAAACGACATGAACAGCGCATCGGCAAAGAAAGCACCGGTGCGGCCGGCAGCATTCTCCACAGTCCGGGCGCCGCCCATATAGGTCCAGCCGGGATCCTTTGGACTGTAGGTGGCCAGTGCCAGCAGCAGATAGACCGACAGCGCCAGCAGCAGCAACACCATGCCCTCCAGCAGACCGCGCTTGAGATGCCGTGACCAGCCCTGCTCGACAGGTTTTGAAGTTTTGGAATTACTCAAAGTTTATTCACTAACCAGCTGAATTAAATCGGAATACTACGCTCTGAGCAGGCCGGAGGCCAGCCTGCTCCCGTGCCTTTCACCTGCTCTGCCGCGGATTGTCTGCCAGCCCGACCGGCTCAGCAAGGAGCAGTTAGCGGGCATCCAGGCGCCGCAATCGGCCCTGCCAGTCAAATTCATAGCGACCGGCTGTTCAACGGCGGGCCCATTTGGTGTAGCTTCCCCGACCATTCCTGTTGTCCGCATCCCACGGAGGCTTTACATGAGTGGCGCCCAGCATCACCGCCTGATCATTCTCGGTTCCGGCCCGGCCGGTTATTCAGCTGCTGTCTATGCAGCCCGCGCCAACCTCAAGCCGGTGGTCATAGCCGGCATCCAGCCCGGTGGCCAGCTCACCACCACCACCGAAGTGGATAACTGGCCGGGCGATGTCCATGGCTTGACCGGCCCGGACCTGATGGTGCGGATGCAGCAACATGCCGAGCGCTTCGATACCGAGGTCGTTTACGACCATATCAACAGCGTCGACCTGAAGCAGCGGCCGTTCCTGCTCAGCGGCGATAACGGCCAGTACAGCTGCGACGCCCTGATCATTGCCACAGGCGCCTCGGCCAAGTACCTCGGCCTGCCCTCGGAAGATGCCTTCAAGGGCCGTGGCGTTTCCGCCTGCGCCACCTGTGACGGCTTTTTCTACCGCGGCCAGAAAGTCGCCGTGCTCGGTGGCGGCAACACCGCTGTCGAGGAAGCCCTGTACCTGTCCAATATCGCCAGCGAAGTAACGCTGGTACACCGCCGTGACAAGCTGCGCGCAGAAAAAATCCTGCAGGACAAACTGCTGGCCAAGGAAAACATCAAAGTGCTGTGGGATCACAGCCTGGACGAAGTGCTCGGCGACGACAGCGGCGTCACCGGCATCCGCGTCAAGTCGACCAAAGACAACAGCATGCAGGATCTGGAGGTTCAGGGCGTGTTTGTCGCCATCGGCCACCAACCCAATACCGGCATTTTTGAAGGCCAGCTGGACATGAAGGACGGCTACCTGAAGATCCGCAGCGGGCTTGAGGGTAATGCCACTGCCACCAATGTGCCGGGCGTGTTTGCTGCCGGTGACGTCGCCGATCACGTCTACCGCCAGGCCATCACCTCCGCCGGCGCCGGCTGTATGGCCGCGCTGGATGCGGAGAAGTACCTCGACAACCTGTAACCGATATGACCGCTCTCGCCTGGCTGGCCCCCGGGGACCCGTTCCCGCCTGCCAGTCAGGCGCTGGACGACCCGGCCGGACTGCTTGCCGCCGGCGCGGATCTGTCCACCCGTACGCTGCTCAGGGCCTATCGTCGCGGTATCTTTCCCTGGTACAGCGACGGTCAGCCTGTTCTCTGGTGGAGCCCGGACCCGCGTCTGGTGTTACTCCCCGAACGCTTTCATGCCTCGCGCCGTCTGCTCAGGAGCCTGCGCCAGCCGCACTGGCAGTTCTCCCTTAATGCCGCGTTCGAGCAAGTGATCTCAGCCTGCGCCGGCACGCTGCGCCATGGTCAGGGCGGTACCTGGATTACCGCCGACATGCGCAATGCTTACTGTCAGCTGCACCGGCTTGGCCATGCCCACTCGCTCGAAGTCTGGCACGACGGTAAGCTGGTCGGCGGAATTTACGGGGTGAGGATAGGCCGTGTCTTCTTTGGCGAGTCCATGTTCAGTCATGCCAGGGACGCCTCCAAGGCAGCCATGGCCATGCTCTGCCGGATTCACGATAGCCTGCAGATAGACCTGCTTGACTGTCAGGTGGAAAGCGCGCATTTGTTGTCTCTGGGAGCACAACTGATGCCCCGCGCACAGTTTGAACAGCAATTGGCCGTGTTGACCGTTGCCGAGACCCCGCCCTGGCCAGTGATCGCGCCGGGCGTGCTGTCATTCGTTAACGCGGCCCCGATCGAAAGGTAAAGCCCGACCCATGACCGATCTGTCCACGCTGCGTTTTTTCCGCACCCCGGCACATCGCTGCAGCTACCTCGAAGACCACGAGGCCACCACCCTGTTTGTCGATCCGGCTACGCCGATGACCGCCGCCCTGTACAGCGAGCTCTCCCAACGCGGTTTCCGCCGCAGCGGTGAGTTCCTGTATCGGCCCCATTGTCAGGGCTGCCAGGCCTGCATCCCGGTGCGCATCCCGGTCAGCCGGTTTCAGTGGCGCCGGCGCCACCGCCGCCTGCTTGATCGCAACGCCGACCTGACCGTGGAGAGCCGGGCGGCCCGCTTCGACCGCGAAATTTACAGCCTTTACGCGCGCTATATCGACAGCCGCCATGGCGATGGTGACATGTACCCGCCTTCGGAAGAGCAGTTCACCGGCTTTCTGATCAGCCACTGGAGTGACACCCGGTTTGTCTGCTTCCGGGATGGCAAGCGGCTGCTGGCGGTTGCGGTGGTTGACCGCCTTCAGGATGGCTTGTCGGCGGTATATACCTTCTATGATCCGGACCAGCGCAGCCGTGGTCTGGGCAATCTGGCCATACTCTGGCAGCTGGAACGCTGCCGGCGCGAAGGTCTGCCTTACCTCTATCTCGGCTATTGGGTGCAGGATTGCCGCAAGATGGCTTACAAGGGTGATTTCCGGCCGCTTGAGCAGCTGCGTGACAACGTCTGGCAAGCGCTGGGCATGAATGACTGATTTGCGCCCCTGAAACGTCCTTTTACTTTGCAGCACAGGCCCAATTCGGGCAGAATTGCGCCTTCTTTTTGGCGGACTACCGCGAAGGGCACGTAACTGCATGGCGAAAGAAGAGCAGATCGAACTGGAAGGCACGGTCACCGAGACCCTGCCCAACACCATGTTCCGGGTAAAACTGGACAACGGCCATGTGCTGATCGCACATATTTCCGGGAAGATGCGCAAACACTATATCCGCATCCTCACCGGTGACCGGGTCAAGGTGGAGATGTCCCCCTATGACCTGAGCAAAGGACGGATCACCTTCCGGATGAAGTAATCCGGAAAAGCAGTCCATAAAAACAGAAAGGGGCCGAATGGCCCCTTTCTGTTTTTACCGCTGTAGCTGAACGCTCAGGCCAGTTGTTCCGCTTGCTCTATCACCGTCAATAGCAGCTTGTCGTCCTTCATGGTGACATTGACCCGGCCACCATGTTCAGACAACTCCCCGAACAACAACTTCTCGGCAAGTGGCTTCTTGACCTGATCCTGAATCAGACGCGCCATCGGCCGTGCGCCCATGGCGACATCATAGCCGTGCTCGGCCATCCAGGCCCGCGCTGAAGCGTCCACATCCAGCACCACGCCACGCTCATCCAGCTGCGCCTGCAACTCCACCAGGAACTTGTCCACCACACTGAGAATGGTCTGCGGCGTCAGGGCGCTGAACTGGATGATTGCATCCAGACGATTACGGAATTCCGGCGTGAACATTTTCTTCATCGCCTCCATGCCGTCAGTGGAGTGATCCTGTTTGGTAAAGCCAATGGAGCTGCGACTGATCGCTTCGGCACCGGCGTTGGTGGTCATGATCAGGATGACATTGCGGAAGTCCGCCTTGCGGCCGTTATTGTCGGTCAGGGTAGCGTGGTCCATCACCTGCAACAGCAGGTTAAACACCTCCGGGTGCGCCTTCTCGATCTCGTCCAGCAGCAGCACACAATGCGGCGTTTTGGTAATTGCTTCAGTCAACAGACCGCCCTGATCAAATCCGACATATCCTGGCGGTGCGCCGATCAGACGACTGACGGTATGCCGCTCCATATATTCGGACATGTCAAAGCGGACCAGCTCGATACCAAGCGCCCGGGCAAGTTGGCGGCTGACTTCAGTTTTACCCACACCGGTCGGGCCGGCAAACATGAATGAGCCGACCGGCTTGTTCGGTGACTTGAGGCCGGCGCGGGACAGCTTGATCGCTGCCGACATGGCCTCAATCGCAGTGTCCTGACCGAATACGGTCATCTTCAGGTCGCGCTCCAGATTACGCAGCACTTCCTTGTCGGAGGCGGATACCGACTTGGGAGGAATGCGGGCAATTTTTGCCACCATTTCCTCGACGTCCTCAACCTCAATCACCGCGCGGCGCTGCTCCACCGGACGCAGCCGTTGCCAGGCACCAACTTCGTCAATAACGTCGATCGCCTTGTCCGGCAAATGCCGGTCATTGATATACCGCGCCGACAACTCGGCCGCGGACTTCAACGCCGCATCCGAGTATTCCACCTGATGATGGTCCTCGAAGCGCTTCTTCAGACCGCGCAGAATACCGATGGTCTCATCCACGGTAGGTTCGACCACATCAATTTTCTGGAAACGCCGCGCCAACGCCCGGTCTTTTTCAAAGATGCCGCGATACTCCTGAAACGTGGTCGAACCCATGCACTTGATATCGCCGTTTGCCAGTGCCGGCTTGAGCAGGTTGGAAGCGTCCATGACACCGCCGGACGCCGCGCCAGCGCCGATAATGGTGTGGATCTCGTCGATAAACAGGATCGCATTCGGCTGCTTTTTAAGATCATTGAGTAGCGCCTTGAAACGCTTCTCGAAATCACCGCGATACTTGGTACCGGCCAGCAATGCGCCCATATCCAGCGAATAAACCACCGCCTCTTCAAGCGGCTGCGGCACCTTGCCTTCAACGATCATCCACGCCAGACCCTCAGCGATGGCGGTCTTGCCAACACCGGGTTCGCCAACCAGCAACGGGTTATTCTTGCGGCGGCGACAGAGAATTTGCGCGGCACGCTCGATTTCAAAGGCGCGACCAATCAGCGGATCAATGCGCCCGTTTGCGGCCTGGGTGTTGAGATTGACAGCATAGTTCTCAAGCGGATTGGCTGCGGAAGATTCACCGCCCTCCTCCCCGGCCTGTTCGGAGTCCGACGACGGCGCGCCCTCATCGCCACCACCGATTTTGGAGATGCCGTGGGAAATGTAATTCACCACATCAAGGCGGTGAATGTTCTGGGTGGCAAGGAAGTACACCGCCTGACTTTCCTGCTCGCTGAAAATCGCCACCAGCACATTGGCGCCAGTCACCTCACGCTTACCGGATGACTGAACATGGAATACCGCTCGCTGCAGCACACGCTGGAAACCCAGGGTCGGCTGAGTATCGCGCTCCGGGTCTTCCTCGGGAATCAGGGGCGTGGTGTCGTCGATGAACTGCGACACCGAGCTGCGCAAATCATTGACGTCCGCCCCGCAAGCAGTCAGCACCTCCACGGCGGAATCGTTATCGAACAACGCCAGCAGCAAATGCTCTACCGTCATGAATTCATGGCGGTGGCTGCGGGCATAACGGAACGCCTCATTCAGGGTCATTTCCAGTTCTTTGCTCAGCATGATGACACCTCTCAAGCCTGCGGATTCGGGATTCAGACTTCCGTGTCTGACACTGTATCAGGTCTGTTTTCAGGCGACTTCCACCTGACACATCAGCGGGTGCTGATGCTGACGCGCATAATCGATCACCTGCGCCGCGCGCGTTTCTGCTACATCGCGGGTATAGACACCGCACACAGCACGTCCTTCAGTATGCACCGTCAACATGATCCGGGTAGCTTTTTCCCGGTTCATCGCAAAAAACAGTTCCAGCACCTCAACAACAAACTCCATCGGCGTGAAGTCGTCATTCATCATCAGCACCTTGTACATCGAAGGCGACTTGACCTCTGGCCTGGCCTCTTCAAGCGCCAGCCCCTCATGACGGTGGGGCTGTTCCGGCTCCCCTGCCATCCGAACCTGACCGGCACCGACCGGCAACCTGTTATCTGAATACTGACCGCTCATGATTTCCTGTATTCCTTTGTACTGCCACGCCCGAGCCGAAGCAATAACTGTGTCGTGACGCACAGCTTGCTGTGGCTGCCGTTCATCAGGGGGGTTGACACCCCCCGCTACTGGTTAAAAGATGTACGGCAGCATCGGGTCCGGAGTCCAGTTTACACCAGCGCCGTGACTTCATGGTGATGTGGGGGCGAACGGGCACAAAACAACAACAGGCAGGGAAGACAGGGGCAACAAAATGGCAACAGGCAAGGTGAAGTGGTTCAACAATGCCAAGGGTTACGGCTTTATCAGGCCGGATATGGGTGGCGACGATCTGTTCGTTCATCACTCCTATATCCAGATGGACGGTTACCGCAGCCTGAAAGCAGGCCAGCCAGTGGAGTACGAAATCCAGCCGGCCACCAAGGGCTACCATGCGGTGAACCTCAAGCCTGTGGCAGACTCCACCAAAAAGCCCGACGAGGCCGGCCAGAGCGACCAGGCCTCTGCCTGACCAGGCTTACCGCTCCATGTGCTGAATCACTGCATCGCCGAACTGCGAACACTTCATCAGCGTCGCTTCCGGCATCAACCGTTCGAAGTCATAAGTCACGGTTTTGGCCGCAATCGCGCCTTCCATACCGTGAATAATCAGGTCCGCCGCCTCACTCCAGCCCATATGCCTGAGCATCATCTCCGCCGACAGAATCAATGACCCCGGATTGACCTTGTCCTGACCGGCGTACTTGGGCGCGGTACCGTGGGTGGCTTCAAACATGGCCACCGAGCCGCCGATATTGGCCCCGGGGGCGATGCCGATCCCCCCCACCTCCGCCGCCAGCGCGTCGGAAATGTAATCACCGTTCAGGTTCAGAGTAGCAATGACGCTATAATCCGCTGGCCGCATCAGAATCTGTTGCAGGAAAGCATCAGCAATGACGTCCTTGATGATGATATCGCTGCCGGTTTTCGGGTTTTTCATCTTCATCCACGGGCCACCATCAAGCAGCTCGGCGCCAAAACGGTCCTCAGCCAGCTGGTAGCCCCAGTCCTTGAAGGCACCTTCGGTGTATTTCATGATGTTACCCTTGTGCACCAGAGTGACACTCGGGCGATCATTGTCGATCGCGTATTGAATCGCCTTGCGCACCAGCCGCTGGGTGCCTTCCCGCGATACCGGCTTGATACCGATGCCACACCCTTCGTGAAAACGGATTTTGGTGACACCCATTTCCTCGCGCAGGAAACGGATCAGTTTGGTCGCCTCCGGGCTGTCGGCGGCCCACTCGATACCGGCATAAATATCCTCGGAATTTTCCCGGAAAATGGTCATGTCGGTAAGCTCGGGATGGGTGACCGGACTAGGCACGCCGGGAAACCAGCGCACCGGCCGCATGCAAACGTAGAGATCAAGCGCCTGACGCAGGGCAACATTCAGCGAGCGAATGCCACCGCCAACCGGCGTCGTCAGCGGCCCCTTGATGCTGACGATATATTCTCGCAACGCTTCAAGGGTTTCTTCCGGCAGCCAGACATCCGGCCCGTAAACGCGAGTCGCTTTTTCGCCGGCATAGACCTCCATCCAGACGATGGAACGTTTTGACCCGTAGGCCTTTTCAATGGCCTGGTTAACCACCTTGATCATCACCGGGGTGATGTCGACACCGATCCCGTCACCCTCGATATAGGGAATAACGGGATGGTTTGGCACATTCAGGGACAGGTCCGCATTGACAGTGATTTTGTCACCGTCTGCCGGAACCGTGATCTTCTGGTATCCCATCTGGCTACTCCCTCTGGAAAAAAACCGTAGAATGCGGTTCACGCAGCCCCGGATAAGGAGCCCGCGTCAGCGCCGACAAGTATAGCATCGGCCCTGTTTTGTTGTCTGACATTTTGCAGAACACCGGCGTCGTTTCCGGCCAGTTTCTGCACAACGGATTGAGTGATGGCGCGCCTGATTCTGTTCAATAAACCGTTCAATGTGCTGTCGCAGTTTCGCGACAGTGACGGCCGCGCGACCCTTGCTGACTACATTCGCATTGCCGGAGTTTATCCGGCCGGTCGACTTGATTACGACTCCGAAGGGCTGCTGCTGTTAACCGACGAGGGGGCGCTGCAGGCGCGTATCGCCGAGCCACGCTTCAAGTTGGCAAAAACCTATCTGGTGCAGGTGGAAGGCAACGTTAACGAGGTGGCATTGGGTGCATTGCGCGAAGGTGTAGCCTTGAAAGATGGCCCGACCCTGCCGGCAAAAGCCGAGGCCATTGCGGAGCCGGAATTATGGCCGCGTACCCCGCCTGTACGGCAACGCCAGACGGTGCCGGACAGCTGGTTGAAGCTGACTATCAGCGAGGGCCGCAACCGGCAGGTGCGGCGCATGACGGCAGCCGTCGGCCTGCCAACCCTGCGGCTGGTGCGCTGGCAAATCGGTGACTGGAACCTGGATGGGCTGGCGCCGGGCGAGTGGCGTGAGATCAATGTTCATCTGCCGGCGCCCAGCGCGCCGCCGCGTCCCGGTCGCCTTGCTTCGCCTCGACCCAGCTCGCCACGCCGTCGGCGCTGATTTCTTTTTTCCAGAACGGCGCCCGGGTTTTCAGGTAATCCATGATGAAAGCGCAGGCCTCGAACGCCTCGCGGCGATGCCGGGCCGCCACCTGGACCCGGACAATCAGCTCATCAACGCCGACCCGACCTACCCGATGCGCTACCAGCACCATCGACAGCGGCCAGCGCTCGGCCGCCTGATCGGCAATACGACCGATTTCGCGCTCGGTCATGCCGGGGTAATGCTCGATCTCCAGTGCCACCACTCTGCCCTGCTCATCACGCACCCTGCCCTCGAAGGTTACACAGGCGCCAGTGGGCCAGGCCGCTACCGGCGGCAATTCGTCTTCGCAAATCGCGATCGCCAGCATGATCAGCCTCCGGTCACCGGCGGAAACAGTGCCACCTCGTCACCCTCAGCGAAGCTGGCAGACAAGGGCTTGAGTTCTTCGTTGATCGCCGCCATCAAGGGCCGCTGGCCAGCCAGCTCCTCCGCCCAGACACCGCCGCGGGTAGCCAGGTGACGACACAGAGCCGCAATATCACTGACCCCTGCCGGCAACGCCAGTTGCTCCTGCTCGGTGGCCAGCTTTTCCCGCAAGCGGGCGAAATAACGCACACGAATATTCATCCCGGCTCCGTTTGTCATGCCTGTCGAATCCAGCTACCGGAACGCCCGCCCTCTTTGTGCAGCAGGGCGATGCCCTCGATCACCATGCCCCGGTCCACCGCCTTGCACATGTCATAGACCGTCAGCGCCGCCACCGACACGGCCGTCAGGGCTTCCATCTCGACCCCGGTACCGGCCCGGGTGCGGCAGCGCGCCTCAATCCGCAGACGATCATCTTGCGCTGAAAATGCCAGCTTGACGCTGCTCAGCAGCAGGGTGTGGCACAGTGGAATCAGGCGCGAGGTTTCCTTGGCGGCCTGAATGCCGGCCACCCGTGCCACCGCCAGCACATCACCCTTGGCCTGCCCGCCCTCGACGATCCGCCGCAATGTCTCCGGCTGCATCCTGACGTAACCCTCGGCAACCGCGAGCCGGTCGCTATCCGGCTTGTCAGTGACATCGACCATGTTGGCCCTGCCACGGGCATCAAGATGGCTGAACGGCTCGGTCATACTCTGCTCCTGTACCGGGATGCGGCATTGTACCTGTAAAGCCGCGCCCTGCTGGTTTATCCTCTGCCGCCCGACGTTATCCGGCTGACCATGAACAGTTTCGAACCGCATATTACCGTGGCCACCGTCGTCGAGCGCGACGGCCGTTTCCTGCTGGTGCGGGAACAGGCCGACGGCAAGCTGGTGCTGAACCAGCCGGCCGGCCATGTCGAGGCCGGCGAAAGCCTGCTGCAGGCCGCGTTCCGGGAAACACTGGAAGAAACCGCCTGGCAGGTGGACATCACGGCGCTGCTCGGAATCTATATTTACCAGCCAAAGCGTGGCGCCGGGGTCTACTACCGGATGTGTTTTGTGGCCGAACCACGCAAACATGACCCGGGCCAGAAACTCGACACCGGCATCGTCGGCGCCGAATGGCTCAGCGTCGATGAACTGCGCGCCAGCCGGGCCGAGCACCGCAGCCCGCTGGTAATGCAGTGTGTCGACGACTACCTGTCCGGCCGGCGCCTGCCGCTGGGCAGCATCTACCAACACCCGTGGCCGCTGCAGAAAGGATGAACAGCCCCTTCGCCAAACCGGTTGAACAGACCCGTATCATCGTCGGCATGTCCGGCGGTGTCGACTCGGCCGTGGCCGCTGCTCTGCTCAAACAGCAGGGCTATCAGGTCGAAGGCCTGTTCATGAAAAACTGGAACGAGGACGATGGCAGCGAATACTGCACCGCCCGCGAGGACCTGCTTGATGCCATGCAGGTCGCGGGCGTGCTTGATATTGAACTGCACACCGCCAACTTTGCTGCCGAATACTGGGACCGGGTATTCGCCCATTTTCTTGATGAGTACCGCGCCGGGCGCACACCAAACCCGGATATTCTCTGCAATCGCGAAATCAAGTTTCAGGCGTTTCTCGATCACTCCCTGACGCTGGGTGCCGACGGCATCGCCACAGGCCATTATGCGCAGCTGGACTACCCGCCCGGCGACCATGCCCGATTGTTGCGCGCGGTCGATCGCAACAAGGACCAGACCTATTTCCTCCATGCCGTTGGCGGCGACAAGTTCCGTCGCACGCTGTTTCCGCTCGGCGCCATCGAGAAGCCGGAAGTACGCCGGCTGGCGGAACAGTTCGGCTTCGACAATCACAAGAAAAAGGATTCCACCGGAATCTGTTTTATCGGCGAACGCCGCTTCCGCGATTTTCTCCAGCAGTATCTGCCGGCGCAGCCGGGTCGCATTGAGGACGATCACGGCAACCTGCTCGGCAAGCATACCGGCCTGATGTATTACACCCTTGGCCAGCGTCAGGGCCTTGGCATTGGCGGTCGCCGCGAGGCGGACGAGTCGCCCTGGTATGTGGCGGCAAAGGATCTGCAGCGCAACGTGCTGGTGGCGGTGCAGGGTCATGATCATCCGCTACTGCAAAGTACCGGCCTGAATACCAGTGCGGTGCACTGGGTGGCAGGCAAAGCGCCGGCCTGTCCGGCCCGGTTGACGGCAAAAACCCGTTATCGCCAGGCCGATCAGGCCTGTACAGTGAACGATTCTGGCGAGGGTCGTGTCTCGGTGGTATTCGAGCAACCGCAGCGCGCCGTCACGCCAGGACAATCGGTAGTGTTCTATGCCGATGAGGTGTGTCTGGGTGGTGCAGTAATTGAGGAGACCTTCTGAATGGCTTCCGACCGTGAGCAGGTAATGGCGTTGGCCGCCGTATTCCAGGCGGCCCTGCTGTCCGACCAACTGGCCACCACCGGCCAGTGCAACCGGCGCAATATGGCGCCGCTGTTCGCTGCTGTGCTGACACTGGACGCCAGTGACTACCAGAGCATCTACCCGAATCCTTCGGAGCTGCGTCCGGGGCTGACCCTGCTGCGCAGCGCCCTGTCGGGCAAGCAGCAGGCCGGCGAGCTGCGCGCGGTGGGCCATGGCCTGGCACTGATCCAGCTGTCTAACGCGTTGCGCCGGGACAACGCCCTGATCAATATCCTGCGTAATCGTCTGGAAGCGCTTTCAGCCGTCAGCGCCCGCTTCGACGACATTGCCGATATCGAAGTATGCCGGCGTCTGGGCGGCATCTATCTGGATACCCTGAGCACCCTGAAATTCCGCATCCGGGTGCATGGCGAGCCGCAGCACCTGCAGAACGAGGACAACGCTGCCACCATCCGGGCCCTGTTTCTGGCCGGCGTCCGCGGCGCCTTCCTCTGGCACCAGGCCGGCGGCCGCCGCTGGCACCTGCTGTTCCGCCGCCAGCGGCTGTTAACCGCTTGTCAGGGGATGCTGGCCCTGTAGAGATGCCT
>JBECKT010000019.1:0-9731 GCA_040235405.1 Alcanivoracaceae bacterium | reverse complement strand
ACGCCGCGAAAGATGCTGCCGTCTTCCAGTGCGAGTAGGGCCGGGACCGTCAAGGCAACCTCCAGTGTGTGATTCAGAGCAGGGTCAGCAGCCCGCGCGTGCGTGCAAAAAAGCGAGATGGACTGCTCCATCTCGCTTTTTCGTCATTCTGGGCGCGGATCCGGGAGACCCTTGGGCGGGTGCGTATTGTAGGGACTGGCCCCCGCCATGTCACGGGTAAACAGGCTGTTCTTTCCGCTGATTTCGCCGATACCTGTTGCCTTAAAGGTGCCTTAAAGGCCGAGCACTGCCCGCATGTCGTAAACGCCGGGTTGTTGCCGGCCCAGCCAGCCTGCAGCCCGCACCGCGCCGCGGGCAAAGTTCATCCGGCTGGTGGCACGATGGATGATCTCGACCCGCTCGCCCTCGCCGGCAAACATCACCGTGTGTTCGCCGACGATGTCGCCGGCACGGATGGTTTCAAAACCGATGGTCTGACGCTCGCGGGCGCCGGTGCGGCCCTCGCGACCATAGACCGCACAGGTTTTCAGATCCCGGCCCAAAGTCGCGGCAATCACTTCGCCCATGGCCAGCGCGGTGCCGGACGGGGCGTCGATCTTGTGGCGGTGGTGCGCCTCGATTATTTCGATATCAACCTCATCGCCGAGCACTCGCGAGGCGGTTTCCAGCAAGCTCAGACACAAGGTCACGCCAACCGAGTAATTGGCGGCAAAGCAGATCGGAATGACCTTGCCGGCTTCATGCAACAAGGCTTTCTGGGCGTCACTCAGGCCGGTGGTGCCGATGACCAGCTTGCAACCGGCATCGCGGCACAGGGCAATATGCCGCTCGGTCGCCTCCGGCAAGGTGAAGTCGATAAACACGTCGGCATCGCGAACCACACTGGCCAGATCATCGGCCAGCGCCACGCCGAGCTTGCCGACACCAATCAGCTCGCCGGCATCCGCACCGATCAGGCTGCTGCCCGGGGCATCCACCGCCGCGCCAAGGCTCAGGCCATCGGTGCCGTGTACCGCTTCAATCAGGGTGCGCCCCATGCGCCCGGCGGCGCCCAGAATTCCGACTTTCATTGTGTCTGTCACCGAAAGGAAAAGGTGCGCTAGTGTATCGGGTAGCAGGCCTGCGAATAACCCCGAATAAAGGAGAAACATGACCGCCACCGAGATCCATCTGCGCCAGCCCGACTGGCTGAACGAATGGCTGCAGCAGCCAGCTCCGGGCACTGAGCAAGGCCAGCTCCGCGAAGTACTGGCACTGGCCGGCGAAAATATACGCCGCAACAGCGGCGGGCCGTTCGCGGCAGCCGTATATGCGCTTGATACTGGCGAGCGCCTGTCTGCGGCAGTCAACACCGTAGTGAGCAACCACTGCGCTGCCGCCCACGCCGAGCTGCAGGCGCTGTCTCTGGCCCAGCAGACGCTCGGCAACCACACCCTCGCCGCCGGGCGCGGCTGCGTACTGGTCAGCTCCAGCGCACCCTGCACCATGTGTCTTGGCGCCATTGTCTGGAGCGGTGTTCAGGCACTGGTGTTCGCCACCACTCGCATTGATGTGGAAAAAATCGGCTTTGACGAGGGGCCGCGAACCCCGCGCTGGCGCCAACAGCTGGAGGGACGCGGAATTTCCGTGCGTGGACCGCTGTTACAGCGGCAAGGTCGACAAGTACTGGCCCTGTATCAAGAACGCGCCGGAGTGATCTATAACGGCCACCCCGCAAGACCCAGTGCCGCTCCGGGGTGACGCCGATGAACTGACCTCCCGCGCCAGGAGAGCCGGGTCGCTGACATGCCTGTAGCGCCGCCCATGTCCGGTCAACATTTTCATGGAATATAGCGCTTAGCCAGACTAGACTAGACCAGAATTACCCACCCCTGCGGAGCCATCCTCATGCAATCCGTCAACATGCTGCAAGCCAAGTCCTCGCTGTCCCGCCTGGTGGAAGCCATTGAGCTGGGGCGGGAGAGGGAAATCATCATTGCCCGAAATGGCCGCCCCGTGGCCCGACTGGTACCGATTGGAGACGCCCTGCCCGGCCAGCGTATCGGGGTGGCCAAGGGGCTGTTCGAGGCACCGGACGATATCGACGCGCATAACGAAGAGGTCGCCCGCCTGTTCTTTGGCGAACCGGAAGCATGAATCTGCTACTGGATACCCATATTGCACTGTGGGCCATTGCAGACAGCCCCAGGCTGTCTGCGCAAGCAAGGAAATTGATCGACGACCCACGCGCACATATCTGGGTCAGCGCCGCAAGTATCTGGGAAATCACTATCAAGCACAGCCTTGGCAAAGGCGGGATGCCGCTTTCCGGAGAAGCGGCGATACGCTATTTTCGGCAATCGGGTTATCAGTTCCTGCCCATTGAAGTCGAACACGCCGCCGCTGTGGCCCAGTTACCCAATCATCATCAGGACCCATTTGATCGTCTGCTGGTCGCCCAGGCACTTACCGAACCCATGCGCCTGCTTACCAGCGACGCTGCTGTAGCGCGCTACAGCGAAATCATCATCAGGGTTTGAACGGCGGCAACATCACGCTGTAGAGATTGTCGCCACTGCGTTCCATGTACTTGCGCCGGGCCCTATCAAAGGCGCGAAAGCCCAGGCCGCTCTGCTGCAATGCCTGAACTTCCGCCAGACGCTTTTTCGCATACAGCACATCCAGCGCCTCCATACTGAAGGACGGCTTGGTGGCAGCGCCGATTTCCAGCTGGCGAATAGCCTCTTCGGTTTCCCGGGTCTGCTCCATGTACAGCAGGCTGTTGGCGTATTCGTAGCGGACAATGGCCATATCCCCGGCCAACTCCACCGCCCGACCAAAGATTTCCCCGGCATTGATCGGCTGGGCATTGAAGGTCATCCGCCCGGCAGTCTTGCCAACCCGGCGAATAACATTGGCATCAAAGGCTGCGTTCAGCGCCAGTGACAGGGCATGATCCGGATCCACCGCCACAGCCTCGGCGGCAGCATTGATTACCATCGGCGCATAGCCGTTGGCCAGCATCACCGGCACCGGCACGTCCTCGGCCAGCCGTCCGACCGCATAGGCAAAGCCGAGCCGGAAGATTACATAATCCTGATGGAACTCGGTGTCCCCCGGCAGGAATGGCGCCGCCCGGGCATAGACCTGGATGCGGTCGATAGCATCCTGCAACAGCATCTGCTTGGTCTGCTCCTTGCGGGTGACATACAACGCCTGCATCAACTGGGCAAACACCCCCGGCACCTGAGCGTAACCGCCATAACGGATGCCAAGGTCGCGCGCCTTGCGGAAATCGCCCCGAAAAAACGCCTGCCAGACCTCCAGCACATTGAGGCTGTGCATCTCCCAGTCAGCATCCTGATAACCCAGCTGCTGCATGATCTCGGGAAAACGGGTATAGCGTTCGCGCAGGTACTCGGGGGACGGATAGGCGATTTTCAGGCCACGCATCAGATGCGGCCACTGGTCGCGGATTTCATCGAAGCTGTAGGTAAACGGTAACGGATCGAATGGGGCTCGCTCCCACTCGGCTTCAATCACCGTCGGGTCAACCACGATCTTCGCGCCTTCTTTCTGGGCGAAGGTGGCTATAGCGCGCTCCCGGGCCTGATCTCCCGGAGAGGCAGTGACATGCAGTGGCACGCTGACCCAAGCCAGCACAGCCATGGCGAGTATCCGTCTCATCCCCGAACCTGTTGTTGTTATTGGTTCATGCTTCCGAAGGCCTGCCAGCCGGCGGGCCTTCGGAAGATGGGACTATAGCAGCGGTGCCGGGGTCAACAATCCGGCGAATGTCTCAAAGCCCGTCAAAAAAACGTTTTACCCCCTCGAACCAGGTGGTTCTGCGTGGATTGTGACGGGAGTCCTCGCTATCCAGCGAGGCCTGAAACTTGCGCAACAGCTCCTTCTGCTCGCTACTCAGGCCGACCGGGGTTTCCAGCACGATCCGGCACATCAGATCACCGGGCGGGCCACCGCGTACCGAGGTGACGCCCTTGCCACGCAGCCGGAACAGCTTGCCGGTCTGGGTTTCCGCCGGCACCTTGAGCTTGACCTTGCCGTCAATGGTCGGCACTTCCAGCTCTCCGCCGAGCGCCGCGTCGACAAACGAGACCGGCACCTCACAGTACAGGTCATTGCCATCACGCTGGAAAATCTCGTGCTCCAGCACCGAAATCTGTACGTACAGGTCACCCGGCGGCATACCGTTCGGCCCGGCCTCGCCTTCGCCGGCCAAACGGATCCGGTCACCGGTGTCGACGCCGGCGGGAATATTCACCGACAGGGTCTTGGTATTCTGCACCCGGCCCTGGCCATGACACTTCTTGCACGGATTCTTGATGATGGTGCCGGCACCACGGCAGGTGGGGCAGGTTTGCTGCACGGTGAAAAAGCCCTGCTGCATGCGCACTTGCCCGGCGCCACCACAGGTGCTGCAACCCACCGGCTTCTCGGAGCCTTCGGCGCCACTGCCCTCACAGCTGTCACAGGTAACCCAGGTCGGCACGCGAATTTTTTCGTTACTGCCTTTGACGGCACGCTCAAGATCAATTTCCAGCGTGTAGCGCAGGTCTGCACCACGGCTCGGGCCACGTCGGCGGGCGCCACCGCCACCAAAAATATCACCGAAAATATCGCCGAAAATATCACCAAAGCCGCCAGCACCATGGGCACCGCCGCCGGCTGCCTGGCCATCGACACCGGCATGACCGAAGCGGTCATAGGCGGCACGCTTGTTATCGTCCGTCAGTACTTCGTAGGCCTCCTTGGCCTCCTTGAATTTGTCCTCGGCCTCGGCGTTATCCGGGTTGCGATCCGGATGGTATTTCATCGCCAACCGGCGATAGGCTTTCTTCAGCTCATCGGCATCGGCTTCACGGGTAACGCCGAGAATTTCGTAATAGTCGCGCTTGGACATGGATCAGCATTTCCTGTTCAGCACGACGCCGGGACAGGCCCGGCGTCGTGTGTCTGTTGTCGGACGTCCGACGCTGTCAGCAACGATTACTTGCTGCTGTCGTCTTTCACTTCCTCAAACTCGGCATCGACCACATCATCGCCCGGCTGACCGGAAGACTGCGCATCAGCACCCGGCTGACCCGGCTGGGCGGCTTCGGCGTAGAGACGCTGAGCCAGACCGGCAGAGGCATCTGCCACAGCCTTGGTCTTCGCCTCGATCTCTTCCACATCGCTGCCCTTCAGGGCCACTTCAAGAGCGTCCAGCGCGCTGTTGATCGCGCCCTTCTCTTCATCAGTGGCCTTGTCACCGGCTTCCGCCAGCGTCTTGCGGGTAGCGTGCAGCAGGTGATCACCCTGATTGCGCGTTTGCACCAGCTGTTCGAACTTGCGATCTTCCTCGGCGTGGGCCTCGGCATCTCGCACCATCTTGTCGACCTCTTCATCGGACAGACCGGAATTAGCCTTGACCTGAATGGTCTGCTGCTTGCCGGTGGCCTTGTCCTTCGCGCCGACATGCAAGATGCCATTGGCGTCGATATCAAAGGTTACTTCAATCTGCGGCATGCCACGCGGGGCTACCGGAATGTCTTCCAGATTGAACTGGCCGAGCGATTTGTTCTGGCTGGCCTGCTTGCGCTCACCCTGCAGGACGTGCACGGTCACTGCGGTCTGGTTGTCCGCTGCGGTAGAGAACACCTGCGACGCCTTGGTCGGAATAGTGGTGTTCTTGTCGATGATCGGCGTCATTACACCGCCCATGGTTTCGATACCCAGGGTCAGCGGGGTGACGTCAAGCAACAGCACGTCTTTTACGTCGCCGGACATGATCGCGCCCTGCAGTGCGGCACCGATGGCCACAGCCTCATCCGGGTTGACGTCACGACGCGGCTCTTTGCCAAAGAACTCGGCCACTTTTTTCAGCACCAGCGGCATACGGGTCTGGCCACCGACCATAATCACATCGGTGATGTCGGAGGTTTTCACGCCTGCATCAGTGAGCGCGATCTTGCACGGCTCCAGCGACTTGTTGATCAGATCCTCAACCAGCGATTCGAGCTTGGCGCGGGTCAGTTTCACCACCAGGTGCTTCGGGCCGGTCTGATCCGCAGTGATATACGGCAGATTCACTTCGGTCTGCTCGCTCGACGACAGCTCGATCTTGGCTTTCTCTGCCGCTTCCTTCAGACGCTGCATCGCCAACGCATCACCGGACAGGGTGATGCCGGACTCTTTTTTGAACTGGTCGGCAAGGAAATTGATCAGGCGCAGGTCGAAATCTTCACCACCGAGGAAGGTATCACCGTTGGTGGACAGCACTTCAAACTGCTTCTCACCATCGACGTCGGCGATTTCGATGATCGACACGTCGAAGGTACCGCCGCCGAGATCATAAACGGCGATCTTGCGATCCTTGCCATCGGCCTTGTCCATACCATAGGCCAATGCCGCTGCAGTCGGCTCGTTGATGATGCGCTTTACTTCCAGGCCGGCAATACGGCCGGCATCCTTGGTGGCCTGCCGCTGGGCATCGTTGAAATAGGCCGGCACGGTAATCACCGCCTCGGTCACTTTCTCGCCGAGATAATCTTCAGCGGTTTTCTTCATTTTCTTCAGCACCTGGGCAGAAATCTGCGGCGGCGCCAGCTTCTCGTCGCGGGCCTGTACCCAGGCATCGCCATTGTCGGCCTTGACGATCTTGTACGGCACCATCTCGATGTCTTTCTGCACGACATCGTCCGCAAAGCGACGGCCAATCAGACGCTTCACCGCAAACAGGGTGTTGGTCGGGTTGGTAACGGCCTGACGCTTGGCAGACTGGCCGACCAGCACTTCCTTGTCGTCGGCATAGGCGACAATGGACGGGGTAGTGCGCGCGCCTTCGCTGTTTTCCAGAACCTTGACCTTGTCGCCTTCCATCACGGCAACACAGGAGTTGGTGGTACCAAGGTCAATACCGATGATCTTACCCATTACATCTCTCCTTTCACGTCTGTCTCCGATCCCTGTCGGCAACCGGAGAAGCTGATGTTTTACTGTCAGGGCCTATATGGCGCCGGCCCATGGGGTTTCAAGTCTGCTTCAGGGATTTTTTGCCACCACCACCCGCGCCGGGCGGATCAGTCGACCGTTCAGGCAATAGCCCTTCTCAAGCACGTCGATGATGCTGTTCGACTCGGCATCAGGCGACGGCACCATGGCCATGGCCTCATGCAGCTGCGGGTCGAACCGCCCCCCCCTGGGATCAACACTTTCAATGCCGTAACGGGCAAAGGTGTCGGTCAGGGTTTTCAGGGTCAGCTCCATGCCCTCGCGCACCGCCTTTAACCCTTCGTCGTCGGCTGGTACAGCGGCCAGGCCGCGCTCCAGATTGTCGGCCACCGCCAACAGATCGGCAGAAAACTTTTCCAGTGCGAACTTGTGAGCGTTGCTGACTTCGCGCTCCATACGCCGGCGCATATTCTGGATTTCCGCCTGGGCCCGCAGGTCTGCCTCGGCCAGCAGACGACTGGTCTCGGCAAATTGCAGCTTCAGACTGGCCAGCTCCTCAACCGGATCCGGGGCTGACTGACTGTCAGCCGCCGCTTCGGTGGTATCAGCCGCCGCTTCAGTTGCATCAACAGCCGGCTCGGCAACCTCACCATTAGGGTCTTTTTCCTGTTCACTCATGCAGTTATCTCCGGATTACCGGCGGACAGCGAAGCCCGCCTTGCAGGAAAGGCGGCAAAGATATGGGAACAGTGAAGGCAGATTCAAGGGCAGCGCGGAATTAATCCGCACATAAATGAGCGGGATCAGCCGTTGCGCAGGGCAGCAGAGAGGATGCGGGCGGTGATATCAACGGTCGGAATAACCCGCTCGTAGTCCATCCGGGTGGGGCCGACGACTGCCAGCACGCCGACAGTCTGGTCCTCGGCTCGGTACGGGGCAGACACCAGCGAGTACTCGTCAAAGGCCTGATAGCCGGCCTCACGGCCAATAAATATCTGCACCCCGTCGGCACGGACACTGCGCTCAAGCAGGTGGAGAATATCGCGCTTGCTGTTAAAGGCCTCGAACAGGTCACGCAGCTTGTCGAGGTCATCGCCGCGGGCTGAATCAAGCAGGTTGGATTCGCCGGACACCACATACTGCTCACCGGATTCTTTTTCAGTGCGGCGCAGCGCCTTGGCGGCAACATCCATGGTGGTCTGCATCATCAGGTCCATTTGCCGCTTGTCGGCGGCCATGGTTTTCAGCAGACCATCACAGATGTCATCGAGATCGCAGCCGGCGTAGGTGCGATTAATGTAGTTGGCGGCCTGACGCAGTTCCGATTCGCCGTACTCACGATCGGTATGGATCACCCGGTTCTGCACCTCGGCGCGGTTGATCACCAGAATCACCAGCACCCGCTGGCCAGACAGTGGCAGAAACTCAACCATTCGCAATCTGGTGACTTCGCGACGCGGCACCACGACCACGCCGGCCATGCGGGTCAGCTCGGCCAGTGCCCGCGACGCCTGCGCCACCAGCTCCGCCGGTGACTGGTCCGGGTCGATCAGCTGTTCCAGCTCCTTTTTCAGACCGCGGGCATTGGCGTCCAGCATCGGCGCGCTGCGCAGCAGGGCATCAACGTAGAGACGGTAACCCACCGCAGTGGGAATACGGCCGGCAGAAGTATGCGGACTGGCCAGCACACCGATATCCTCCAGCTCGGCCATAATATTGCGAATGGTGGCCGAGCTGACCTGCAGCGACGCCCCCTCCGCCAGCGTTTTCGAGCCCACCGGCTGGCCGTCACGGATGTGCCGCTCTACCAGCGCCATCAGCAGGCGTTGTTTTCGTTCACTGAGTTCGGGAGCGGTCATGGCAACCAGGCAGATAGATGACAACGGAACTCATTATAGAAGGGCAACGACCGAGGGGAAGGGCTGACCCGTCCAGCATCAGCAATATTGTAGTTTGGCCCCGGATACCCTTATCATCGCCCCATCATACTGACCGGATGGACAGCATATGCTTACCCACCTTGGTGTCCGCCACTTCGCCACCGTCGAATCGCTGGAACTGGAGCCCGGCCACGGCCTGACCGCGATCAGTGGCGAAACCGGCGCCGGCAAGTCGATCATCATTGATGCCCTTGGCCTCGCCCTGGGTGAACGCGCTGACAGCAGCGTGGTCCGGGCCGGCTGCGAACGCGCCGAAGTCGAGGCCACTTTTGCTCTGGGCGACTGCCCGGCAGCGCGGCAATGGCTGGCTGCCCGCGAGCTGGATCATGACGATGAATGCATCCTGCGTCGCACCGTTCGCCAGGACGGCCGCTCCCGCGCTTACGTCAACGGCTCGCCGGTGCCGGTCACCGAAGTACGCGAGCTCGGTGAGCTGCTGATCAGCATCCACTCGCAGCACGAACATCAGTCCTTGCTGAAGAAAGAGGCGCAGCGCGCCCTGCTAGACAGTTTCGCCGGCGCCGACAGCCTGCTGCGCGAGCTGCGCCAGCGCTGGCGCGAATGGCGTGAGGCCCACAAGGCCCACTCACAGGCGCTGGCCAGCGCCTGTGAGCTGGGCGAGCGACAGGATCTGCTGCGCTTCCAGCTGGAAGAACTGGATGCCTTTGATCTCGGCGAGCAGGAACTGGCCGAGCTGGAAGCCGAACAGAAGCGGCTCGGCAACGCTGATACCCTGATCCGTCTGTGCCAGCAATCCCTCAGCCTGCTCTATGAGCAGGACGAAGGCTCGGTGGGTGATCAGCTGGCCCGGGTGCAGCACTGGCTGGGGGATGCGGTCGGCGGCGATGAAGCGCTCAGCAA
>JBECKT010000080.1:0-6574 GCA_040235405.1 Alcanivoracaceae bacterium | reverse complement strand
GGAGCGGTCGATCGACCGCGAATTGTAATCGACCGACCGCGCGTTGTAGGAGCGGTCGCTCGACCGCGAAGCAGCCCGCACGGGCTGCCTGTTTCTCTTGCTCTGCCTGAACGGGCGTTATCGCGGTCGGTCGACCGCTCCTACAGATTATCGCGGTCGGTCGACCGCTCCTACGGATCATGGGTGGCGTTATCGCGGTCGGTCGACCGCTCCTGCGGATCATGGGTGGAGCACCTTTTGCAGTGCTTGCAGGAAGCGTTCGTTTTCTTCGGCCAGACCGATCGATACGCGCAGGTGATCGGGCATGCCATAGCCGCCAATCGGCCGGACGATGACACCTTCGTGCAGCAGCGCTTCGTAAAGCGGTTGCGCCGGCCGGCCGCAATCAAACGCGATGAAGTTGGCCACCGAGGGAATGGCATGCAGATTCAGTTTGTTCAGCCCTTCGGTAATCTGCACCAGCCCGGCGGTGTTTTCACTTTTGCTGTCTTCAATGTAATTGACGTCGTTCAGCGCCGCCTGGGCTGCGGCCAGCGCCGGTGCGTTGACGTTGAACGGCTGGCGCACCCGGTTCAGCACGTTGGTGATCTGCGGATTGGCCACGGCATAACCGACGCGTAAACCGGCCAGCCCGTAAATCTTGGAAAAGGTGCGGGTGACAATCAGGTTGGAATAACGGCCGAGATAATCAAACCCGTTCGGGTAGCCATCTTCCTCGACATACTCGACGTAGGCTTCATCCAGCACCACCAGCACATGCTCCGGCACCCGCGCCAGAAACGCTTCGAATGCATGCTTGTGAAACCAGGTGCCGGTCGGGTTGTTCGGGTTGGCAATAAAAATTACCCGGGTACGTTCGGTAATGGCATCGGCCATGGCGGCGAGATCGTGGCCGAACAGTTGCGCCGGCACTTCTACCGGTTTGGCCGAACACCCCAGCGTTACCAGCATGTACACGGCAAAGGCGTGTTGGGAGAAAATCACTTCGTCGCCACGATTGAGAAAGCCACGGCCGATCAGTTCGAGCAGATCATTGGAACCGTTGCCGAGGGTGATCTGTTCCGGACGCAGATTGAATTTTTCCGACAGCGCCGCTTTCAGATGGAAACCGGCGCCGTCCGGATAACGGTGCAACTGTTCCAGCGCCTGGCGCGCCGCATGCAGGGCAAGCTTGCCCGGGCCGAGCGGATTTTCGTTGCTGGCCAGCTTGATAATGTTGCGGATGCCGAGCTCGCGCTCCAGCTCCTCGATCGGTTTGCCGGTCAGGTAGGGCTTCAGGGTCTGAACACCCGGGGTCGCCAAAGCGATGTAGTCACAGCTCATCATGTTCTCCTGATGCAGGTTACAGCACGGCTTTCGGGTAGGAACCGAGGAAGCGGATATTCAGTGAATCCGCTTCCAGGTCGCGCAGTACCTTTTGCACCTCGGCCTGATCCCGATGGCCTTCGAAGTCGATAAAGAACACATAGTTCCACTTCTCGGTGCGCGATGGCCGTGACTCCAGCCGGGTCAGATTGATGTCATGGCGCCGGAACGGCTCCAGCACACTGTAAAGCAGGCCGGGGCGGTTCTTGCCGGCGGCCATGATGCTGGTTTTGTCGTTACCGGAGGGCGGCGTGTCCTGCTTGCCGATAATAATAAAGCGGGTGGTGTTGTCCGGACGATCCTCGACATTGCGCTGGATGATTTCCATGCCGTACAGCTCGGCGGCCATTTCACCGGCGATGGCGGCGGCGTTCCATTCATCCTTGAGACGTTTGGCAGCCTGGGCGTTGGAGGATACGGCAACGCGCTCCACGCCGGGCATATGGCTGTCGAGCCACTTGCGGCACTGGGCCAGGGTCTGCTGATGCGAATAAATCCGGCTGATGCTGTCGCGCCGAGTGGCCGGGCCGATCATCAGGTGATGATGGATACGCAGTTCAACTTCGCCACAGATTTTCAGGCCGGATTCCATAAAGGTATCCAGCGTGTGGGTGACCACGCCTTCGGTGGAGTTTTCCACCGGGACAATGCCGTAATGGGCCGCGCCGGCGTCGACTTCGCGGAACACTTCATCAATGGCGCCCATCGGCACACTGGTGACACCGTGGCCGAAATGCTTGAGCACGGCCTGATGGGTGAAGGTGCCTTCCGGGCCGAGGAAGGCAATTTTCATCGGCTGTTCCAGCGCCAGACAGGCACTCATCACTTCCCGGAACAGGCGGGCAACGGTTTCCGCATCGAGCGGGCCCTGATTGCGTTCCTTGACCATGCGCAACACCTGCGCTTCACGCTCCGGCCGATAGAACACCGGCTCGCCGCCCTCTTCCGTCCGCTTGATATGGGCAACGGATTGCGCCAGCGCCGCGCGCTCGTTGAGCAGCAGCTGCAGCCTGGCATCCAGCGCATCAATCTGCGCCCGCAGTTGTTCCAGTGTCGGTTGGTTGCTCATCAGCCGTTCCGTTTTGCAAAGTCCTTCATGAATTCAATCAGTGCATCGACTGCTGCTTCCGGCACTGCGTTATACAGACTGGCGCGCATGCCACCGACCGAACGATGCCCGGCCAGATTCAGCAGCCGCGCTTCATCGGCTTGCTTGAGAAACGGCTTGTCCAGCGCCGCATCGGCCAGCACGAACGGCACGTTCATCCAGCTGCGATCCGGTTTTGCCACCGGGTTACTATAGAAGCCGCTGTTGTCGATGTAATCGTACAGTTTTCCGGCCTTGCGCTGGTTCTGTTTTTCCATCGCTGCCAGACCACCCTGACGTTTCAGCCACTGGAATACCAGACCGGCCAGATACCAGGAATAGGTTGGCGGGGTGTTGTACATGGAGCCGTTGTCGGCATGGACCTTGTAGTCGAGCATTGGCGCCAGGCCACCGACACGACCAATCAGATCACGACGGATAATGACCACAACAATACCGGCCGGGCCGATATTTTTCTGCGCGCCGGCATAGATCAGGCCGAATTTCGATACGTCCAGCGGCCGCGACAGGATGGTGGACGAGTAGTCCGCCACCAGCGGCACATCAGAGCGCGGAATAAACGGGAACTCGACACCGCCGATGGTTTCGTTCGGGGTGTAGTGCAGGTAGACCGCATCTTTTGAGGTATTCCAGCTGTCCTGCGCCGGCACGTAGCTGAAGTTGCGATCTTCCGAGCTGGCCACCACGTTGGCGTTGCCATAGCGCTTTGCTTCGGCAATCGCCTTGATCGACCACTGCCCGGTGTTGACGTAGTCGGCGGTTTCGCCTTTGTTCAGCAGGTTCATCGGAATCATGGTGAACTGCTGGCTGGCGCCGCCCTGCAAAAAAAGAACCGCATAATCGGCGGAAATACCGAGCAGGTCGCGCAGGTCCTGTTCGGCGGTTTCGGCGATCGAGACATAGTCTTTCGAGCGATGGCTCATCTCCATGACGGACATGCCGTGGCCGTGCCAGTCGAGCAGTTCGTCGCGGGCCTGTCTGAGAACTTCTTCCGGCAGCGCGGCCGGTCCTGCACAAAAGTTGTAGGCGCGGGTCATGGAGTGGATTGTCTCCGGGGTTGGAGTTGGTCGTGCTCCCCGTAGGAGCGGTCGACCGACCGCGATATATCGGGAAAAGCGCGGCCGGTTGACCGCTATATTCTCAGCCCAAGCGCGGGCGGTCGACCGCTCCTACAGGTCCTTGCCGTTTTCGGCGCTGGTGCCTGGGTCATTTTCGCCGACGCCCTCAGCGTCAACTTCTTCACCCTCTTCGTCTTCGACGCCTTCCAGTTCCGGAATACGCTCGACGCCGACCAGATGTTCGTCGCTGGCCAGTTTGATCAGGGTGACGCCCTGGGTGTTACGGCTGAGCAGGCTGACTTCGTCGACGCGGGTACGCACCAGCGTGCCCTGATCGGAGATCAGCATGATGTCTTCGCCGCCAAATACCTGGGTGGCGCCAATCAGCAGGCCGTTACGTTCGTTGACGACCATGCCGATGACGCCCTGGGTGCCACGGCCCTTGGTCGGGAACTCGTCAACGCCGGTACGCTTGCCATAACCGTTCAGCGATGCGGTGAGCAGCTGGCCGCCCTGCTCCGGTACGATCAGGGCAATGATTTCTTCGCCTTTGGCGACTTTCATGCCGCGCACACCACGGGCGGTGCGGCCCATAACGCGCACGGCGGCCTGACGGAAACGCACTACCTTGCCGTTGCTGGCCACCAGCATCACGTCTTCGTCGCCTTGAGTAACAGCAACGTTAACCAGGCTCTGACCTTCCTGCAGTTTCACCGCAATCAGGCCGTTGCTGCGCGGCCGGGCGAACTTGGTCATCTGGGTGCGCTTGACGATACCGTTCGAGGTGGCCATGAAAATAAATGGCCCCGGCACGGTGTCGACGACATTTTCTTCATCATCCACGTCTTCAACCGGATCCACCACTTCGGTTTCGGCCTCGTCCGCATCGACATCCTCTTCGGAGGCCTGCCGCATGACATCACGGTCAAGGCGCAGGATCGCAGTAATGCGCTCGTCGGCCTGCAGTGCCGGAATCAGGTTGATGATCGGTTTGCCGCGGGAATTGCGGCCGCCTTGCGGCAGCTCATAGACGCGCAGCCAGTACACCTTGCCGGCATTGGTAAAGCACAGCAGGGTGTCGTGGGTGCCGGCCACCAGAAGGTGTTCGACGTAATCTTCGTCTTTCACGGCGGTGGCCGCTTTACCACGGCCGCCACGCTTTTGCGCACGGTAAGTGTCGATCGGCTGCATCTTGGCGTAGCCGCCGTGGGAGAAGGTTACTACCACGGTTTCTTCGGCAATCAGATCTTCCATGCTGAAGTCGGCCCGCGAGGTCTGGATTTCGGTGCGACGATCGTTGGCATATTCGGTACGCACTGCGCCGAGTTCGTCGCGAATCACCTGCATCAGCCGTTGCGGATCGGCCAGAATCAGGCCCAGCTCGATAATCTTGTCGAGCAGATCCTGATAATCGAGGACCAGTTTTTCCTGCTCCATGCCAGTCAGTTTCTGCAGGCGCAGATCGAGAATGGCCTGGGCCTGTTCCGGGGAAAGATAGTATTTGCCGTTGCGCAGGCCGAAGGCCTCGTCGAGACCATCCGGGCGGCAGGCATCTTCGCCACCGGCGCGCTCAAGCATTTCGATCACGTTGCCCGGTTCCCAGGCGGAGGCGATCAGGCGCTCTTTTGCTTCGGCACCGCTGGGCGATTGCTTGATCAGTTCGATCACCGGATCAATATTGGCCAGCGCCACGGCGAGGCCTTCGAGCACATGGCCTTTTTCACGCGCCTTGCGCAGCTCGAACACGGTGCGCCGGGTTACCACTTCGCGGCGGTGACGGACGAACGCTTCGAGCATGTCTTTCAGGTTCAGGGTGCGCGGCTGGCCATCGACCAGGGCCACCATGTTGATGCCGAACACGTTTTCCATCTGGGTTTGCGCGTACAGGTTGTTCAGCACTACATCGGTATTTTCGCCACGGCGCAGTTCGATGACGATGCGCATGCCGTCCTTGTCGGACTCGTCACGCAGCTCGGTGATGCCGTCGATTTTTTTCTCTTTGACCAGCTCGGCAATTTTCTCGATCAGCCGGGCCTTGTTCACCTGATAGGGAATCTCGGTGACGATAATGGCCTGCTTGCCGGATTTGTCGGTGTCTTCGATATGGGCGCGGGCGCGCATGTAAATGCGGCCACGGCCGGTACGATAAGCCTGCACAATGCCGGCGCGGCCGTTGATGATGCCCCAGGTGGGGAAATCCGGGCCTTTGATGTATTCCATCAGATCGTCAACCGACAGTTCGCTGTCGTTGATCAGGGCCAGACAGGCGTCGATCACTTCGGCCAGGTTGTGCGGCGGAATGTTGGTGGCCATGCCGACGGCAATACCGGAGGAGCCGTTCACCAGCAGGTTCGGCACCCGGGTCGGCATGACTGCCGGGATCATTTCGGTGCCGTCGTAGTTCGGGACGTAGTCGACGGTTTCCTTGTCGAGGTCGGCCAGCAGCTCGTGGGCGATCTTCGACATCCGCACTTCGGTGTATCGCATGGCGGCGGCGTTGTCGCCGTCGATGGAACCGAAGTTACCCTGACCGTCGACCAGCATGTGGCGCAGCGAGAACGGCTGGGCCATGCGAACGATGGTGTCGTAGACGGCGGAATCACCGTGCGGGTGGTACTTACCGATGACGTCACCGACGACGCGGGCGGACTTCTTGTAGGGCTTGTTCCAGTCGTTGCTGAGTTCGTGCATGGCGAACAGCACGCGGCGGTGCACCGGCTTGAGGCCATCGCGCACGTCCGGCAGGGCCCGGCCGACAATTACGCTCATGGCGTAGTCGAGGTAGGACTGCTTCAGCTCGTCTTCAATGTTGACCGGGGTGACTTCTTTGGCGAGATCCGTCATTGCTCTTTTATATCCCCTGAACAGCGTCGGCCAGGCCGGCCGGAAAGCGCAGAATCATACCATATAGCGCCGCCCGTAGGAGCGGCTTCAGCCGCGAAATGCTCCGGTCAGGCAGTGAACTCCCGCCCCTTCCCTCTGTGGCGCTCTGCCGGGACACGCACGAGTACGTCCATGTAGCTCATCTCGGCCATCCCTGGCC
>JBECKT010000051.1:0-73754 GCA_040235405.1 Alcanivoracaceae bacterium | reverse complement strand
ATAGATTCAAAAGCATGATGATGTGTCAGAGTGGAAAACCTGGCTAATTGTGATTGAAAGGCCCGCTCAGGTAGTTATGCGGAATTATTTTCAAGGTTCTTCACTGCAGATGCTGCGTCAGATCAATCCGCAACAACCCCCTGAGCTCCTTCTGCTTCGGCACACAGATATCCTCCAGCGTGTACTGATTAAGCGTGCGCAAAAACTCCCCCAGGGCATCGCTTAGCACCCCGATCAGCAAACACTGCGAGGTCACCACACACTGGTTGTTGTCACCAAGGCATTCGGCCAGCGCCATATCCGGTTCCAGTGTTTGCACCAGATCGCCAAGGCGTAATGTGTTTGCCGGCCTGGCCAGTTGCAGGCCGCCGCCCTTGCCGCGGGTGGCGTTCAGCACGCCATGGTGCTGCAGCAGGTTGGCGATTTTCATCAGATGGTTGCGGGAGATAGCAAAGCTTTCCGCCGCTTCACGAATGGTGCAGCGCTGGCCGTTTTTCAGGGCCACATACATCAGCAGGCGCAGGCCGTAGTCGGTGTGCTGGGTCAGTCGCATCAGCCGGGTCTCCCGTCCACCCGCGGGCGCAGCAGGATCATGGTGTAGCGCATCAGAAGCAGCAGCCAGGCGCCGATCCACAGGGCGGCGGTGATTTCGATGCCGCGTTGCCAGGGAAAAATCTGCAGCGCAGTGAGTATGCGGATCAGGGCGCTGGCATGAATCAGTACATAGGCGCTGACCATGCCGTCCGGCAATTTCAGTGGCCGGCCGGTATGGCCGAGGGAGACGCGAGTTATCACGCCAAAAATCAGCGCGCTCATGGCGCCGATGCCGATGGCATGAATCCAGACATTGTCCGGCCACAGGCCGAAGCGGCTGCCGGCCAGCAGCAACAGGCCGGCCGGAATCCACAGCAGGGAAAGATGCAGGATCCACAGCATCGGTTCGCGCCAGGTGAGCCAGCCGCGCCACAGGGCAATGCGGCTGAAGCTGACGGCAGCGGCGATCAATGCCAGAGCGGCGGTGAGTACCGGTATGCCCAGCGGCAGGGTAATGCATAGCGCCAGCATCGCTGCCAGCGTCAGTCGCTCCAGCCACGGCGGATTGCTGATGCGCGCTGGATCGCCGCCGTTGGCACGCAGCCAGTTACCGGAAAAGGCCGGGGTGATGCGTCCACCGACAATCAGCATCAATGCACTGGCGGCGACCAGTGCCATGGCAATAGCGTGTTCGCTCCATTGCAACAGGAAGGTTGCCTGCGCTGCCCACAGAAGAAATAGCACCAGCAGAATCGGTGCATGACGTGGTTGCCGCGCACTGATAACGCGGCGTCCGGCATCGATCATCACCAGCGGCAGGAACAGCAGGTTGATAGCGATCATCGCGGCTTCCGGCAATAGCGGCAGCGCTGTTGCCAGACGGCCGATGGCCCACACCAGCCACAGCACGATTAGTGGCAGGCCGTGCAGTCTGTCCGTGTTGGTCCAGTTGCACACGGCGGTGAGCAGAAAGCCGGCGATGGCCGGATTGAGAATGGCGAACAGCATTTCATGCTGATGCCAGCGCAATGCCGGCAGGGCGAATTGCAGCGGGATCAACTGAGTAACGCTGGCGATCCATAAAGCGATCACCGCAATCGCCCAGATCGCCAGCGACAGGAAAAAAATCCGGAACGGATAGGCAAACAGGGTGAGCTTATTCATCGGGGCTTCAGCCTTTCGGTTCAATGCTGATATCGTACATAAGATGCATAATGCATGCATCTTATTATTGGGTGCTGGCTGCCGGCGATGACGCGGCGTTATCCTTCACAGAGCAAGCCCTTTGGAGGGACATGGCATGAGCAAGATAAAAGGTCCGGCCATTTCCGAGGATACCTTCAAGGTGTCCGGGCATTGCTGTGGTGTGCGCTTTGATCATATCGACGCCGATCAGGGCTTCCCGTTCGAGCTGACGCCGGAAGCGCGCAAGCAGTTGGAAGATCAGGGCGTGAGCTTGCCGGCGCAGGATGATTCGGACGATCAGCGCCCCACGAAGCAAGGTACGAAACACCCGTAGGAGCCGTCGATCGACGGCGAAAAGGCTTCGTGGCTGATCAGCCGCTCCTGCAGCAAAAGAATTTACAAGGTATTCCTGCCTGTCTGTGTTACAGTGCGCCGCCAGCGTGGTTAACCAGTCTTCGCGCTGCCTCTCTATTCGCCCTTGTGCGTAACCTCGTCTGCCTTTGACTGGCGCCCCTGAAAAGCAGGTGCGACAGGCCGATGTTTTTCCGGAGTTCCATTTCTGATGTCTTTTGACACTCTCGGCCTGCGTGCCGATATTCTTCGTGCCGTTTCCGAACTCGGCTATAGCCAACCGACCCCGATCCAGCAGCAGGCCATTCCGGCGGTGCTGAAGGGCGGCGATCTGCTTGCCGGTGCACAAACCGGTACCGGCAAAACCGCCGGTTTTACTCTGCCCATTCTTCAACGGCTGATGGACAAGCCGCGCGAAGGCACTGGCAAGCCGGTGATTCGTGTGCTGGTGCTGACCCCGACCCGTGAGCTTGCTGCTCAGGTGGAAGAGAGCATCAGCCAATACGGCAAATACCTGCCGCTGAAATCCATGGTGATGTTCGGTGGTGTCGGCATCAACCCGCAGATCGACAAGCTGCGTCGCGGTGTTGATATTCTGGTTTCCACGCCGGGCCGTCTGCTGGATCACGTGTCACAGCGCACCGTGGATCTGAGCAAGGTTGAAATTCTGGTGCTGGATGAAGCGGACCGCATGCTCGATATGGGCTTTATCCGCGATATCCGCAAGATTCTGGTATTGCTGCCCAAGCAACGGCAGAACCTGCTGTTCTCGGCCACCTTCTCGGACGAGATCAAGGCACTGGCCGATGGTCTGCTGAACAAGCCGGCGCTGATTGAAGTGGCGCGTCGCAACGCCACCGCCGATACCGTGGCGCAAAAAATCTATCCGGTGGATCGTGAGCGCAAGCGTGAATTGCTGGCGAAGCTGATCACCGATCACAACTGGTATCAGGTGCTGGTATTTACCCGCACCAAGCACGGCGCCAACCGTCTGGCCGAGCAGCTCGACAAGCAGGGCATCCCGGCGATGGCGATTCATGGCAACAAGAGCCAGGGTGCCCGCACCAAGGCGTTGTCCGAATTCAAATCCGGCAAGTTGCAGGTGCTGGTGGCGACCGATATCGCTGCCCGTGGTATCGACATCAGTGAACTGCCGCATGTGGTCAACTTCGAATTGCCGAATGTGGCGGAAGATTATGTTCACCGTATTGGCCGTACCGGTCGTGCCGGCTGTGAAGGCGAGGCGGTGTCACTGGTTTGTGTTGACGAGCTGAAACTGCTGACCGGTATCGAGCGACTGATCAAGCGTTCGTTGCCTAAGGAAATTGTGCCCGGCTTTGAAGTGGATCCGCGTATCAAGGCGGAGCCGATTCTGAATGGCCGCAATGGCCCTGGCGGCGGTGGCCGTGGCCAGCAACGTCAGGGTGGTCAGCGTTCCGGGCAGGGTGCAAGCGGCCAACGACAGGGTGGTGATGGCCAGCGTCAGCAACAGGGCCAGCGCCGGGATGTGGCAGTGCGGGTTTCCTCTGATGGCGGCAACCGTCGCCCCGGTGGCAACAGCCAGAATCGCCGCAGCCGTACCGCCAGCTAAGTCATACCTTCGCAGGAGCCGTCGATCGACGGCGAAAACATTTCGCGGCTGATCAGCCGCTCCTACGAAGTCAGTGGAAATCGCGGGATTGCACGGTCAGTTGCTGTAATGCGGTTTGCTGATCTTCAATCCTGCCTGCCATCAGATGGACGATGCCTTCCGGGCTGCGTTCCACCGTGCCGGTTACCAGCACCAGTGAACTGCCGAGCAGTTCGCGTCGATACTGCTTCTGCACGTTCTGCCAGACCACCACATTGCTGTTGCCGGTTTCATCTTCGAGGGTGACAAACATCACTCCGGACGCTGAGCCCGGTCGTTGCCGGTTGGTGATCAGGCCAGCAACCCGCACCAGTTGACCGTGCCGCGCTTTTCTCAGGGTTGCTGCAGAGCAGGCGCTGCGGAACGGTTCCTGATGTCGCAGCAGGGCGAGCGGATGACGGCCGGTGGTCAGTGACAGGGCGCGATAATCGGCCAGCATGGTGTCCATCTCCGAAGGCGCATCAAGAAAAATGCCGTCGCGGATATCGTGTTGCTCCTTGCCGAACAGTGGTCGCGATTCCTCGACGCCGAGCATGTCCCAGTAGCCCTGATGACGATGGCCGCTTAATCGTCGTACTGCATTGGCCGCTACCAGACACTCCCGTTCGTTCCGGTTAAGGTTGGCGCGGCTGCAGAGGTCCTGAATATTGCTGAACGGCTGTTGCTGCCTTGCCGCAACAATGCGATCCGCCGCCTCCATATTGAAACCGCTGATCTGGCGCAGGCCGATGCGGATCGCCGGTTGCACGCCCAGCGCCAGCCGCTCGCTGTTTTCCAGGGTGTAATCCCAGTGGCTGTGATCGCTGTCCGGCGGGCGGACTTCAATGCCATGGCGACGGGCGTCCTGCAGCAGTTGTGACGGGGAATAGAATCCCATCGGCAAACTGTTGAGCAGGCCACAGTAAAATGCGCTGCTGTGATGACGCTTGAACCAGGCCGACACATACACCAGCAGGGCAAAACTGGCGGCGTGGGATTCGGGAAAACCATAACCACCAAAACCCTTCATCTGTTCAAAAATACGGTTGGCATAATCAAGGCTGTAACCATTTTTCAGCATGCCCTGAATCACCTTGTCTTCAAACCGGAACAGGGTGCCGTCCTTGCCCCAGCTGGCCATGGCCCGGCGCAGCTGGTCTGCCTCGCCGCCACTGAAGCCGGCGGCTACCATTACCAGCTGGATCACCTGTTCCTGAAAAATCGGAATGCCCAGTGTTCGCTCCAGCACGCCCTTGATGCGCGCATCCGGATAATCGACTGCTTCCTCGTTGTTTCGTCGGCGCAGGTAGGGATGCACCATGTCACCCTGAATCGGGCCGGGGCGGACAATCGCCACTTCAATGACCAGATCGTAGAATCTTTCCGGTTTAAGACGCGGCAGCATGTTCATCTGTGCCCGCGACTCCACCTGAAACACGCCGACGCTGTCGCCTTTCTGCAGCATGGCATAGGTGGCGGGGTCTTCCGGTGGAATATTCTGCAAGGTGAGTGGCGGTGTGGATGACTGATTTCCCTGTAGGAGCGGCCGATCGGCCGCGAAATCTTCTCGCCGTCGATCGACGGCTCCTACAGCTCCCGATGTGTGTGTCTGGTTGATCAGGTCCAGCATCTTGCGGATCGCGGTGAGCATGCCGAGTGCCAGCACATCCACCTTCATCAGGCCGATACTTTCCAGATCATCCTTGTCCCACTGGATAATGGTGCGATCAATCATGGCGGCATTTTCCACCGGCACCAGTGTATGCAGCGGCTCATGGGTGATAACAAAACCGCCGACATGCTGGGAAAGATGGCGAGGAAAGCCGAGCAGCTGATTCACCAGTGTCAGATAGTGGCGGGTCAGGCTGGTGTCGTGCAGGCCGGCTTCGCGGAATCGCTGTGGCAGTTCTTCGCGCTTGTCCCACCAGGCCAGGTTGCGGCTGAGCTGATCGAGAATGGCCATGTCCATGCCCAGTGCGCGGCCAACATCGCGCACCGCCGAGCGCATCCGGTAGCGGATCACCGTGGCGGCGAGGGCGGCGTGGTTGCGGCCATATTTCCGGTAGATGTACTGGATCACTTCTTCGCGCCGTTCATGTTCGAAATCGACATCGATATCCGGCGCCTCGTCACGCTCGCGGGAAATGAAACGCTCGAACAGCAGCTGGCTGCGTGACGGGTCAACTTCGGTGATAAACAGACAATAACAGACCGCCGAGTTGGCGGCTGAGCCGCGACCCTGGCAGAGAATGTGCTGGTTGCGGGCAAACATGACGATGTCATGCACGGTCAGAAAGTAGGCCTCGTAACGCAGCTCGCTGATCAGGGCCAGTTCCTTTTCCAGCAGGCTGTGCACTCCATTCGGCGCACCGTTGGGCCAGCGCAGTGCGGCGCCCTGATAGACCAGCTGCCGGAGCCAGTCGGCGGCACTGATGCCGGCTGGAATCGCCTCACGGGGATACTGGTAGCGCAGTTCACTCAGGGAGAACTGGCATAGCCCGGCGATATGCAGGCTCTCTGCAAGTAATGCCTGAGGGTAAATTTCACTGAGTGCAGCCAGTGGGCGCAGGTGGCGCTGGTCGTTAAGGAAGCGGCGGCGGCCGAGGGTCTGTACGGTGCAACGATAGCGCAGGGCAGTTAGCACATCCTGCAGCGGTTGCCGCTCGGCAACATGCATATGCACGTCATTGCTGGCCAGCATCGGCAGGTCAAGCGCGCTGGCCAGTTGCCACAGGTACTGATAGCGGGCGCCGTCGTGTTCTTCCTGCAACAGCTCGCAGGCAATCCAGAGTCGATCAGGGAAATGCGCTTTCAGTCTGGTGCCCTGATCGAGGTCCTGTTGCCGATCAAAAGCGGGTAGCCAAAGACACAGGCAGCGCTGGACCAGCCGAGTCAGATCTTTCCAGTGCAACTGGTACTGGCCTTTTTCGCCGCGCCGGCGGCCGCGGCTGATCAGGGCGCACAGTTCACTGTAGGCCTGACGCTGTGGCACCAGCAGGATCAGGTTCAGGGGCTTGTCTGATTCGTTATCCTCGATCCGGAACTGACTGCCGGTAATCAGTTTCAGGCTGTGCTCACGTGCCGCCTGATGGGCGCGCACTATGCCGGCCAGCGAACACTCATCGGTGATCGCCAGGGCCTGATAACCGAGCGCTGCAGCACGTGCCACCAATTCCTCCGGCTGGCTGGCGCCGGTCAGAAAGCTGAAGGCGGATCGGCAGTGTAGTTCGGCAAAGCCGCGCGCGGATTTTTTCATGGTCAGAAGAAACCGTGTAAAAACCACGCTCCTTCGCCATCCCCCTGCTGGAATAACCAGCAGTGAATGCCGAGCGGATGTCGGCCAATGTGGTAATGACGCTGCCAGCCCTGATGCGCTTGCCACCAGGGTTCATTGAACTGTCGCAGGCCGGGCAATAACTCCAGTGCAGCACCGCGCCAGAATATCTGTTGCTGGCGGCTGCGTAGTGGCAGGGGTTGCTCCAGCAGCCACAGTGGCGCATCGACAAAGCTGGAGAGCGGCAAAAAGGACTCTGTTCGGTTTGGTGCCAGCGGATCGCTGCGCATTTCATTCTGTTCCGGCAGGTGGCTGTCCGCTGTTGTTGGCTGATACAGCGACAAGCCGGGCAGGTTGGCGAGTTTTTCCAGCAATTCGCGTGCTGCCGGGCGCTCCAGTGCGGCAAACAGATGTGCCGGTGGCGCCGCCATGGGCAGTAGTCGGCCGGCTTCCAGGGTCAGCCTCAGTGCCGGCGCGGTCAGTCGGGTGTGCTCCAGATGGCGGCGTGACAGATCCAGCCAGGCATCGGCGCGATGATCCGCCCCGGCGCGGCGTACCAGCAGTCGATCCGGTTCACCGCGTAACGGAAAAAAGATCCAGCGAATGGCGCGCACCTGCAGCTGATGGCGGGTCAGCCAGACCTGCATCTGCTCCAGCAACTGTTGCATCAGTGGCAGCAAGCGTGCGCTGCCGGAAACCGGCTCATCAAATTCCAGCGTGACCAGAAAACGCTGCGGCGAGATGATCGGCTGGCGCAGGTCGGCTTTGTCGCCGCGTAGTCGTGCCAGCCAGTCCGTCAGGTTCCTGCCGAAGCGACGCTGCAGGGCGCCGTCCGGCAGCGCCAGCAAATCACCCAGAGTGCGCAGCCCCGGCCCCTGTAACGAGGTTTTCAATGCGGCTGGTAGCGGCAACTGATCCAGCGGTTGTCGCGCCAGTAATTGCAGCAGTGCTTGCCGGCCGGCGGAAATTTCCGGTTGGCTGTCTTTCAGAACAATACAGGCGCGGCTGTCGGCCAGTGGCAGCTGGCTGAGAATCTGCGCGGCAAGCGGAGTGTGGCCAAGGCCGGGGTGGCACTCTGTTGCAGCGGGCAATTGTCGCAGCAACCGCGACAGCAATGTATCCAGTCCGCGGAACAGCCGTAATGAGCTGCCGATTTCCAGCAGCAGACAATTGTCGTCGTGGGTAATCATCGGTGTGAACCGGCCCAGTGCCCGGGCCTGCTGCTCAAGCCAGTGTTGTTCTGCGGCCGGTTGCCGTGCGTAAATCTGCAATGCATCGCACAGGGCGAGGGCGGTGCCGACCTTCATGCCCGCCTGTACGCCCTGTTCGAAGGCCGCAGCATTTACTGCCGCCAGCCGATGCTGCTCGCGCACTACCAGCGGTTCGCCAGCGCTGGCCGTTGGCAGGGCGTCGATTTTCAGCTGCGGGAAACGCAGTGCCAGCCACAGGCTCACGGACCACCGCCGGGTATGTCATGCAACAAATCAGAACGGCAGGTTTTGCAGGCTGGGCAGCGTCGCTGCCGGGCGGCGCCAGGCAAAACGGCTGTCCGGGTCGCGGTAGCCAGGTGCGGCTTTCTGTTTTTCCCGTAGCCGCGGCGGTGCCGGCATATCACGGCTGGCCGCCAGTGGCTGGCTCAGGCGTTCCGGCAGCAGGGCCAGATGGATCTGCTGGCCACCCCAGCCGCCAGGCTGCTTGATCACATCCACCGCCAGATGGGCCGGCGGTTGCGCCCGCAGGCGCAGGCGCAAACTGGCCGGGGAGGGACGATCGGCAACGCTGGCCGGGCGCATGGCCACCAGCAGACAGCGACCTTCGCGGGCGGCCAGATGCAGGCGCCGCAGGCTGGTCTGGTCGTCCATGTTTTCCGGTAGCCAGATCACCAGTGTGCTGACGGCGCCACTGGCGAGCGCTTCGTGACAGGCCTGCAGCAAGGTGTCCTGACGTTCACTGCGCATCACCAGCAGGCGCTGGCTCTTGATGCCGGCCTGTTGCAGGGTTTCCGCGCGTGGCCGGGCCGGTGGGTTGGCCAGTAGTACCAGGCCGTCGGCCCGGCTGGCCATGACCGGCAGCATCAGCCGCAAAGCCTGTGGGCAGGGGCCACTGCAAAGCAGCTCGACCAGCCCGGCCGCCGGCCAGCCACGCAGGTGCAGGGCGTCATTCAGGGCAGGGAAGCCGCTGTCGCTGGCCAGCTCGGTATTGGCGGCAGGGCGGCCGCGCCAGATGCCAGGACGTTCCAGGACGGCATTCAGCGCGGTGGTCTGGTCGGGGGTTGAGGTCAGCGGAATCATGGCGGCACCTGTACAAGTGGTCAGTGCTGCCTAGATTACTGTCCATATGAACAGTAATGCAAGTGATTCGTTAAAAAACCTCAGCCGCCGCTGTGGCGCTCGGCCAGCAGGGTGGCGCGGCCGTACTGGCTTTCTGCTGCCAGCTCACGGTAGCGGGTCATCAGTTCGCTGCTGACCAGGTCGAGCTGCTCGCGGATCCGCTGGCGACGTTGCGCGTTCTGTTCATCCAGTGCGGCAATCCTGTCAGCAATTTCCCGGTGCGCCCGGGCGGCCTCACCGGGCAGCTGTTGCTGTTCATCAAGCAGGGCCTGACGGCGACTGCGCAGCGCTTCCAGTTGCTGCCGGATTTCCTCTTGCTCGGCTTGCTGGTCAGGCTGAGTTGGCTCGCCAAGCTGCTCCAGCCGCCGCGTCATCATGCCTTCCTCGCGGTCGAGCATGGTCAGGAACGGGGTGATTCGGGCCTGCTGGGCGGAATTCTCAAACGCGGCTTCGGAGATTTTTCGTTGCTGCTTTTCCAGGCACTCGCGCAGCCCGGTGCTACGTGCCAGTGCGCCAAGGTCCATCAGCAGGCTGCTGTCGGTGTCATTGATCATCTGCTTGAGCATCTGGCTCTGGGCGGCGCGGCTTTCATCCAGACGGGTGCGCAGCAGTTGTGCAATCAGGCGGTCAGCTTCGCTGCGTAATGAGCCGACCTGTTCGGCATTACTCAGAATCTGGCTCTGAACCATATTGTAGAGGGCAAAGGCCTGTTGCTGTTCACCCTGATAGCGCAGCTCATTGGCTTGCTCCAGCATACTTTTCAGGGCATCCGGGTCGGCGCCGTAGCGCTGGCCGGTGCGCAGCATCCACTGCGCCGAGCGGGCATGATCCCCTTCCAGCCGGAACGATTCGGCCAGTAACAGCGATGCCTGCACGGCAATCGGGCTATCCAGCTCAATGGCGCTGAGCAGCTCGCGGGCTTCCGGAAAACGGGATTCGGTCAGGTAGTCGGCGGCCAGCGCCAGACGTGAGCGGTTCAGTGCTACCTGTTCCACGGCAGTGATTCTGGTGGGCGGATTGGCCAGATACTGTTCCAGTAGCGAACGCCGGTTGCCCTGATCTGCTTCGCTCAGCGCCAGTAGCACCTGGCGACTTTGTTCTTGGGTCGGCACTTTGGCTGAACCGCGGCAATCAGCCTCGGCTGCCACGCATGTGAAGGCTCCCAGGCAGCCGCTGACGAGTAGCAGACCAAACACACCATGACGAAACATGACGAATCACTCCCTGTGAAGCGTGCGGGTTGTTATGTTCCCATCCTTGTAGTGCGTTTTACTCCCAAAATGTGGGTCTTGCATCACAGCGACAGTAAATTGGCGAGGTCGGCCTAGGAATCGTTTAGGTAATTCAGCTGACCAGATGGATTCCGTTTCCGGCTAACTGAGAAGAAACCCCGGTTCGGTGGAAAACGTCATGGGAACAGGGGGTGTAACCGCTTATCATCCTCGTACTCGGCCGTCGGCGTGACGGGGATCAGGGACAAGGCCGCAAGGACTTATGGAAAACCGTTTTGAAGTTGTTATTGTCGGCTCCGGCCCGGCGGGCCTCAGCGCCGCTGGCCGTGCCGCTGAACTGGGGTTGTCGCACCTGTTGCTGGAAAGCACGACCCATCTGGCCAATACCATTCAGCGCTATCAGAAAGGCAAGCACGTCATGGCGGAGCCAGGCCTTCTGCCGTTGCGTAGCAGCCTGCCATTTGATGCTGGCAGTCGTGAGGACATCCTTGCCGTCTGGCTGAAGAATGCCAAAAAACTTGGCATCAAGGTTGGCTGGAATGCTGATGTCACGGCCATCAGTGGCCAACGCGGTGATTTCGTGCTGCAGACACGCAGCGGCAAAAGCGTGCGAGCAAAGCATGTGGTGCTGGCCATTGGTCTGCAGGGTAATCCACGCAAGCTCGGTGTGCCGGGTGAAGACCAGCCATTTGTGCAATACCAGCTGGATGATCCGGACGAATATCAGAACGAAGAAATCATGGTGGTCGGCGCCGGGGATTCGGCGATTGAAAACGCGCTGGCACTGGCCCGCCAGAACAAGGTGTCGCTGATCAATCGCCGCGACGAATTTGCCCGTGCCAAAGAAGGAAACCTGAGCCTGCTTGAGGATGCCATTGAGCGCGGCCGTATCAGGGTATTTTTCAACAGCAGTCTGCGTAGTATTGAAGTGCAGGGTAATGGTGAGCATCGGGCCCAGGTGTCGCTGAGTACCGGCGAAGGTGAAGTGCAGGTGCCAGTGGATCGGATCATTGCCCGGTTGGGCGCTATTCCGCCGCGTGATTTTGTCGAATCCTGTGGCATCCAGTTTCCCAATAAATCAACCAATGCGGTGCCGGAACTGACTCATCAGTACGAATCGAATGTGCCGGGCTTGTATGTGATCGGCGCATTGGCTGGTTATCCGCTGATCAAGCAGGCCATGAATCAGGGTTATGAAGTGATCGAGCATATTCTCGGTCGCGATATCAAGCCGGTGGATCATGGCTTGCTGGCAAAGAAGTTCTCTGGCTTGCCATTCGGACTGGACGTCGAGCAGACGCTGGAGAAGATCAAAAACAATGTGCTCTGTTTCGGTCCCGTCAACAGCCTGCGTTTCCGTGAGCTGATTCTGGAAAGCGAAGTGCACATGCCGAAGGCGGGCGAGGTGATCTTCTCTCGCAATGACTACACCAACTCGTTCTACTCAGTCGTGGAAGGTTCGGTGGAGGTCGAGATTGATGAACAGACCGGCAAACGGGTTACCATTGGCGAAGGTCAGTTCTTTGGCGAGATGGGCCTGATTTCCGGCCGGCGTCGTAATGCCACGGTTTATGCCGGTCGCTATTGTGTGCTGGTGGAAACCCCGCGCCGGACCATGTTGCGATTGCTGTCGTCGGTGGATGAAGTGCGGCGGCGGATTGATCAGGTGTTTATCCTGCGTGCGATTCATTCCCAGTTTGCGCCGAACGCCAATCTGGAGGATCTGGCCGATCTGGTGAACTCGGCAGAGCTGCGTCAGTACGCTCCCGGCGAGGTCCTGTTCGCCGAAGGCGAGAGCGGTGACGAGCTGCATCTGGTGCGGCGTGGTTCACTGACGGTTTCCCGTTACCTGCAAGGCCGCGAGGTGGTGCTGTCCTATGTGCCGGCGGGCAAATATGTCGGTGAAATGGGGTTGCTTGGTAATTCCCGCCGTACCGCTTCGGTACGCGCCGTGGTGCCGACCGAAACCGTGGTCATGAAAAGCGAGCCGTTCCTCGCCTTGCTGGAGCGAGACCCGAAACTGAAGGCGCAGGTGCAGACGCAGCTGCAGGCGCGGCTGCGTGCCAATGCCAGCATGGAATCTTCCTCGGAAGGTGGTGAGCTGCTGTCGTTCCTGATGCGTCAGGGTCTGGGCGAAGCCACCGATGTGTTGCTGATCGACGAATCCCTGTGCGTGCGTTGCGATAACTGTGAGACCGCCTGCGCTTCCACCCACGGTGGTACCTCGCGGCTGAATCGTGAGGCCGGGCCAAGCTATGCCTCAATCCATGTGCCGACTTCCTGTCGTCACTGCGAACATCCGCATTGCATGAAAGATTGCCCGCCGGATGCGATCAGTCGTAATGCCAGTGGCGAGGTGGTGATTGCCGACAACTGCATCGGCTGTGGTAACTGTGAAAGCAACTGCCCCTATGGTGTGATCCAGATGGCGCCGATCGGTGGTTCCCAGCCGGGGCTGTGGAGCCGGGTGCTGTTCGGCGCCGAGCACAAAAAGGTCAAGGCCAAGGACGCACCGAAGCGAGCAGTGAAGTGTGACATGTGTGCCAACCTCAAGGGTGGCCCGGCCTGTGTGCGCGCCTGCCCGACCGGCGCGGCGGTGCGGATCAGTCCGGAGCAGTTTATTGAACTGGTCAGGGAGGATTGAGCATGCACGGCTCTTTCCTCTCTCACCGTGGCGGCTTCTGGTTCTGGTTTGCGCTGGTGCTGGTACTGGCCAGTGTTGTTGCCTACGTCTGGCACGAACCGATCGGGTTGCCTAATGGCGGTACCTGGCTGGGTTATACCCTTGGCACTATTGCCGCATTGCTGATTGTCTGGCTGACCCTGTTCGGGGTGCGCAAGCGCGCCTATTACTCACGTATCGGCAGCGTCAAGGGTTGGTTGTCTGCGCACGTTTACCTGGGCGGTTCACTGCTGGTGGTGGGCACGCTGCATAGCGGCTTTCAGTTTGGTTTGAACATTCACACACTGGCCTGGCTGTTGATGGTGCTGGTTATCGTCAGCGGCTTTTATGGTGGCTGGGTGTACTGGCGTTACCCGAATCGTATTACCCGCAACCGTGATGGCATGACTCGCGATCTGATCTTCCGCGAGATTGCCGATATTGATCGCAAGGCCAGTCTGATTGTTGAAGGTCTCGGCTCACCGGCAGACCGGATGGTGATTTCCGCCATTCAATTGTTTCAGGTTGGCGGTGGCGTCTGGCAGCAACTCGGTGGGCGTGACCGTTCGCGAATGATGATCAGCGAGGTCAGGAAAAAGCAGAAGAGCTGGAAGCGGGTCAGTAATTCGCACCAGCAACGCTTACTGGATGAGTTGACCGGGTTGCTGTCACGCAGCACGGATCCCAAGGAAGCGGCGCTGCTGCAGGAGCTGATCGATCTGGTCTCGCGTAAAGCCAGACTGGTGAAACAGTTACTTAAAGATATCCGTCTGCAGGGGCTGATGGAGATCTGGTTGTACTGCCATATCCCGCTGACGCTGGCACTGCTGGCAACGCTGACGGCGCATATTGTCAGCGTGTTCTTCTACTGGTGATGCCATGTATGTATTGATACGCCGTCTCGGCGCTGGCAGCGGTCAGAATCGAAGCTACAAGGATGAAGAGCTGGCGGTTGATCAGCTCAGCATAGGTCGTGGTACCGATCAGGAATTGTTGTTGCCCGGCGACCGGGTTGCCTACCAGCACGCGGAAATCTCCCTGAGTGCCGGTCAGTTCCGGATTCGTGCGCTGGCCAGTACCGGCATCACGGTAAATGGTCGCAGCTGCAAGATGGCGGTGCTGAATACCGGTGACCAGATCCTGATCGGTGACTATCGCCTGATCGTGATTGCCGCGCCGGACGGTGTTGATCTGGCGCTCAGTCTGGAGGTGCTGGAGCAACAGGAAGCGCCGTCGATTGATCCGGCGAAGTTTGTTACCCGGCTGGATGCATTGACGCTCTGGCGTCCGCGTCGCTGGGCCTGGGCGCTGTTCCTTGTGTTGCTGGTTGCAGCGCTGTTGTTGCCGGCACTGGTGACGCTAAAGCCGGAATTTCAGAATGTGCTGCGTAATACGCCGTTGCCGGATGACAGCCTGTGGTTGAGTGGCGAGTTGCATTCGGTGCACAGCACCATTGGCAAGGATTGTCAGGCCTGTCACACCAAACCGTTTGAGAAAGTCAGCAACGATACCTGCGTTGCCTGTCATGAAGAAACCGCTTTGCATGTGCCGGCAGGGCATCCGGATGCCGGTCTGTTTGATGGCGAGCGCTGTGCCTCTTGTCATCATGAACATAACGGCGAGCAGCGCATGGTGTTTGAGGATCAGCGCTTCTGTGCCGATTGCCATGCCAGCCTTGACCAGCGCATGGGCAGTGAGCCACAGGTCGGCAAGGCAACGGACTTCCATGCCGATCATCCAGCGTTCCGCCTGAGCATGCTGCAGTGGCAGGACGATAGTCGCGAGTGGTTGCAGAGCCCGCGGCTGACGGTAGATGAATCCCTGCACGATAACAGCAACCTGAAATTTGATCACGCCGGGCATCTGGATGTCGAAGGCATCAAGAATAATGACGGCGACTGGGAAGTGCTGAGTTGCGACAGTTGCCATGAGATGGCACTGGACGGCATTAACATGGCGCCGGTGAAGATGGAGCAACACTGTGCCCGCTGCCATGGCCTGGCGTTTGATCCAGTCGATCCGAATCGGGTCGTGCCGCATGGTAAGCCGGATCAGGTGCTGGCTAATCTGCGTGAGTACTACAGCAGCCGCTTTATCCAGGACCGCGCTGACGCCGGTGATATCCGGGCATTAAGACCGGGCCAGCGCGATAACCTCAGCCAGTTGCAGCGCGAAGGCGTCGCCTGGGTGGAAAAAAAGAGTCAGGCGGTGGCAGAGGATATGTTCGAGCGCCGTGCCTGTGTCAGCTGTCATGAAGTGGACAGGGTCAGCGAGCAGCCGCCCCAGTGGTTTGTCAAACCGGTACGGCTGAATGAAAACTGGTTTGTCTCCGGCGAATTTCCCCATGTTCGTCACACCCAAACCGAATGCGCCGACTGCCATGCCGCCAACGAGTCCATGGAGACTGCAGATGTGTTGATGCCGGACATTGCCGTCTGTCAGGAATGTCATGTCGGCCAGCAGCAGAAGCAGGGGCTGCTTTCCGGTTGCATCAGCTGTCACAACTATCACCAGTTTGAACTGGATCATGCCGACCTGCCCGAGGTGATGCCGTGAAACGGCTGATCGGGCTGTGTCTGCTGCTGGCCGGTTGTGGCGGCGATTCGTTATCGAATGGCGGCTGTGATGGCAGCTGTGTCAGCCCGGCCAGCTTTCTCTCCGCTGCGGATGTCGAAAGCATTATTGCAGCGGCTGCACTGGAGGCGGATCAGCGTGGCGTCGCGGCTACCATTGCCGTGTCTGACCGGGTTGGCAATATTCTGGCCGTGTATCAGATGGTTGGCGCAGTTGATGCGGTAACTATTGCATCGCCCTATCCGGTCAGCGGCGGTCTGGAAAATATCAGCTTTATTCCGGCCACCTTGGCAGCGATCAGCAAGGCGGTCACCGGCGCTTATCTGTCCAGCGAGGGCAATGCCTTCAGTTCACGCACCGCCAGCCAGATCGTGCAGGAGCATTTCAATCCGGGCGAGCGCAATCAGCCGGCCGGGCCCCTGTTTGGCGTGCAGTTCTCCCAGCTGGCCTGTTCCGATCTGACGGTGCGTGTGACCGATGGCAGCCACGGCCCCAAGCATGCTCCGCTGGGGTTGTCCGCTGATCCGGGCGGCTTCCCGCTGTATCGCGATGGCACCGTTATCGGCGGTATCGGTGTAGTGGTGGATGATCGCTACAGTTTCGATGACAGTCTGTTTGATCGCGATCAGTCACTGGATGAAGTGGTGGCGCTGGCTGGTAGTCGCGGTTTGCTGGCGCCGGCGGACCGTCGTGCCGAACGCATCACCGTTGAAGGCAAGCAGCTGCGTTACAGCGATATGAGCGTGGCGATGGTGCAGACCCGGTCTCTGCCGGTGCCGGCGTTTGCCAGTCTGACCGGTGCGCTGGTTAGTGTGCCGGGTTACTTCAATGCCGGTGGCGGCATTATCGCCGGTCAGACATTTACCCAAAGCGGTTCCGGTATTCGTGCCGATACCGAAAACTTTTTCCCCGGCCGCGATGCCTTCGTGTTGGTAGATGCCACCGACACGCCGCGCTTCCCGCCAGTCGCCGCCAGTGATGGCCCCGGTGCGCTGACCCAGACTGAAGTCACTGCAGTGCTGGATCAGGCGCTGTTGATTGCCAGTCGCGCCCGGGCCCAGATTCGTCGGCCACTTGGAAGTCAGGCACGGGTCAGCATCAGTGTGGTGGATCGTAATGGTGTGGTGCTGGGGCTGGTGCGGACCCGCGATGCGCCACTGTTCGGTACTGATGTGTCGTTGCAGAAGGCGCGTACTGCTGCATTTTATTCAGGCACGCAGGCGGCCGCAGAGTTACAGGCGCTGCCGACGGCGGATTATCTTGGCCCGGTACTGGTCGCTGGTGCGCCGACCGTGGCAACCAGTGTTGATATCGGTGATTACGTTGATGCGCTACGCACCTTTCTGGATCTGCCTTCAGCGCTTGCCGATGGCGCCTACGCTTTTAGTGATCGCGCCGGCGGTAATCTGTCGCGGCCGTATTTCCCGGATGGTCTGCGCAGTGCGCCGCCCGGACCTTTATCGAAACCGGAAGGGCAGTGGAGTCCGTTCTCCACCGGCCTGCAGCTGGATCTGGTCTATAACCAGCTTATTGGTCATGTTGCTTTTGCCGCCGGCCTGAGTGGTGTTGATGTCGCCGAGGGGTGCAGCGCCATCAGTCGTGTGACATCCGCTGGCAATGTCGACCCGGTGGCGAATGGCACCCAGATTTTCCCCGGCAGTGTGCCGATCTACCGTGGCAGCACACTGGTCGGTGCCATTGGGGTATCCGGTGACGGCATTGATCAGGATGACATGATTTCGTTTCTGTCCGTGCATCAGGCCGGTGAGCTGCTTGGCAGCATCAACAATGCGCCGGTAATGATGCGCGCCGACCAGCTGGCCCCGCACGGCACCCGGCTGCGTTATGTGCAGTGTCCGCAGGCACCGTTTCTCGACAGCAATGAACAGACACCCTGCGGAGGCAAATAATGCATCGCCTCCCGCTTTTCATGTTGCTGCTGATGCCGCTGCTGGCACAGGCGGAATGTCCTGAGCCGGATCAGCAGCCGCAAATTCGTCTGCCGGGCAAAAAGGTTGAAGCGCGTCAGCAAGTGCTGTGCGACGACAATGCCATTCCCGCCGCGCCGCTGTTTCAGGATCAGCCGTTGCAGGCAGTGCCGGATCGCTGGCGCATTGTTGATAGCCTGCCGGGTTACAACCACAGCCTGTGGAATCCCTACCAACGTAATGTCTTAAAGGGTGACAAGCCGGTCCGGGGCGAATGGTTCTTCTCGCTGACCGCAGTATCCGATACCGTGCTGGAGCTGCGTGATATTCCCACCCCGGTAGGCAACCAGACCACCGGCGACAGCGGTGATATTGATGTGTTCGGCAGTGGCGAGCAGGTGACTTTCAATCAGAACCTGTTGGTGGAACTGGTCTGGTTACGTGGCGATACCGTGTTTCGACCGCCGGACTGGGAGTTCCGCTTTATCCCGGTGTTTAACTTCAACCGCACTGAGGTGGAGGAGGTCCGTGCCCTGTATATCGACCCGCGTGACGGCGATACCCGTACCGATGGCCATGTCGGCGTGCAGGGCGCTTTTGTTGACTACCACATCCGTAATGTCTCCGACCGATACGACTTCGACAGTATTCGCGTTGGCATCCAGCCGTTCAATGCGGATTTTCGCGGCTTTCTGTTTCAGGACAGCCCGTTCGGTGTGCGCCTGTTCGGCACCCGGGACAACAATATCTTCCAGTACAACCTGGCCTGGTTCCGGCGTCTGGAAAAAGACACCAACAGCGGCCTGAACGATGTTACCGCCCGTTTCCGCGACGATGATGTTTTCGTTGCCAACCTGTACTGGCAGGATTTTCTCAAGCTGGGGTTTATCAGCCAGTTCAGCCTGCTGCATAACCGTAATCGGGAGGACAGTTTCTTCTATGACGATAACGGCTTTATTGCCCGTCCCGCCTCGCTTGGCCGGGAAGTGCCGCGCAGCTATGACGTCACCTATCTGGGTTACAACGGTGATGGCCATCTTGGCCGCCTGAATCTGACCACGTCGTTGTACGCCGCCAGTGGCCGCAACGCCCCCGGGGTCATGAACGATGAGACCACCGAGGTGCGCGCCAGCTTTGCTGCCTTTGAAGCGGGTATTGATTTTGACTGGATTCGTCTGCGCGCCACCGGTGTGCATGCTTCCGGTGATCGCAATCCGTTTGATAAAGTCGAGACCGGCTTCGATGCGGTGTTCGAGAACCCGATTATTGCCGGTGCCGACACCAGCTTCTGGATCCGTCAGGGCGTGCCCTTTATTGCCGGCGGCGGGGTAACCCTGTCAACGCGTAATGGTTTGTTGCCGAACCTGCGTTCGTCGAAAGAGCACGGCCAGTCCAACTTCACCAATCCGGGACTGCGGTTGCTCGGTGTTGGTGCCGATCTGGACCTGACCCCGACTGCCCGGCTCAGTTTCAACGCCAATCATCTTGCCTTTGATCGCACCGAAGTGATCGAGGTGTTACGCCAGCAGGACAATATCGACCGGGAAATCGGTTGGGATATTTCCGCTGCCATTATCTGGCGGCCGCTGGCGATCCAGAACATTGTCGGCCGTTTGTCGGTGGCGCAGTTGCTGCCCGGCGAAGGTTTTGACGACCTGTTCGAGCGGGACTCGCGCTATTCGATTCTCGGCAACCTGATATTGACGTACTGAGGCATTATGAGACACGGACTTCAGCTCTGGCAGGCATGGATGACGGCACTAATGCTGTTGTTGCCTGTTTTGTTGCCGGCGGTAGAGGCGCCGGTGGTCAAGCAGGAAAACCGGGTGGCAGCGCCATCGGCACCGGCCTGGCAATCACCCGCCGAAGCGGTACGCAAAAGCAGTGGCTGCGGCAGCTGTCACGGCGCTTCCGATAGCAAGACCATGCACGCCAACCCGGCGGTGGTCCTGGGCTGCACCGATTGTCATGGTGGCAATGCCGGTGTGCAGAAGCCGGCGAACAGCAATCGCGATGATCCGGCCTTTATGGAAGCGATGAAGCAGGCCCATGTATTGCCAGACTATGCCGACAAATGGCGCTGGCCGCGCAGCAGTAATCCACCGATCAGTTACACCCTGCTGAACAAGGAAGCGCCGGAATATATCCGCTTCGTCAATCCGTCCGATTACCGCATTGTTCGTGAAGCCTGCGGCAGTTGTCATATGCCGCAGATTCTTGCTGCCGAGCGTTCAATTATGGCCACCGGCGCCATGCTCTGGGGCGGCGCCTCCTATAACAACGGCATTTTGCCGTACAAGCGCTACATCCTGGGCGAGGCCTATAGCCGCGACGGACAACCGGCAGCGGTCACGCCACTGATGGTGCCGACAGAAGACATGAGCCATCGCTTCGGCGCACTGAAAACGCTGCTGCCGCTGCCGGCCTGGGAAACCGTCAAGCCCGCCGATGTGTTCCGGGTGTTCGAAGACGGTGGCCGCAATATCAACAGCCTGTTCCCGGAAATCGGCATTCCCAATTCACTTGGTCAGATCCAGCGTTTGGAGGAACCGGGCCGGCCGGATGTGAAGCAATCGAATCGCGGTGCCGGCACTGGTGCACGGATTGCCGTGCCGCTGATCAATATCACTAAAACCCGTCTCAATGATCCGCTGATGTGGTTCCTTGGCTCCAATGATCAGCCCGGCGACTACCGCAGCTCCGGCTGCGCCTCCTGCCATGTGGTGTATGGCAATGATCGCGATCCGCGCCACAGCGGTCCCTATGCCAAACATGGCCACTGGGGATTAAGCGCCAGCCGTGACCCGCTGATTCCGAAAGACGAGCCGGGTCATCCGATCCAGCATCAGTTTACCCGCGCCATTCCCACCAGCCAGTGCATGGTCTGTCACATGCACCAGCCGAACATGTTCATGAACACCTACCTCGGTTACACCATGTGGGATTACGAAGCCGATGCGCCGTTCATGTGGCCGGAGAAGCAGCATTATCCGAGCGACGAGGAAATGCGCGATGTCTATGATCGCAATCCGGAAGGGGCGGTGGCGCGCGGCAAATGGCGGGATCTGAATTTCCTCTCATCAGTCTGGGAGATGAACCCGAAGCTGAAAGACACCCAGTTTGCCGACTACCATGGCCATGGCTGGAATTTCCGGGCGGTGTTCAAGCGTGACCGGGAAGGCAATCTGCTCGATGCCGAAGGCGATCAGGTCTCTGCCGAGGATCCGGAAAAATTCAAGAAGGCGGTGCACCTTTCCTCGATTCATGTCGATGTCGGCATGCACTGTGTGGACTGCCACTTCAGTCAGGACAGCCATGGCAATGGCCATCTGTACGGCGAGGTAGGTCATGCCGTGGAAATTGGCTGCAAGGACTGCCATGGCACTGCGGACAGTTATCCGAGCCTGCGCACCAGTGGCGCTGCCGCGCCAGCCGGTGGTCAGGACCTGTCGATACTGCGCAACCCGGATGGTAAAAAGCGCTTTGAATGGGTTAACGGCAAACTGATTCAGCGTTCGTTGTTGACGCCGGGGCTGGAGTGGACCATGAGTCTGGTCAAGGACTCGGTCAATCCGAAACATGGTCAGTACAATGCCAAGGCGGCCCGGGCCAAGCTGATGAGCCGCGATACCAACTCGCTGGCGTGGGGGCTGTCGGTAAAATCCGGCCAGCGGGCCCACCGTGACGAGGACTTCGAGTGTTATACCTGCCACACCTCCTGGACTACCTCCTGCGGCGGCTGCCACCTGCCGATTGAGGCGAACTGGAAAACCGAACGACATCATTACGAAGGCGGAGAAACCCGCAACTACGCCACCTACAATCCGCAGGTGGCGCGTGACGAAATGTTTATGCTCGGCAAGCGTGGCCCGGTGCATGACGCCAGAATTGCGCCGACCCGTTCTACCTCGGCATTGGTATTAAGCTCTACCAACTCGAACCGTGAACGCATCTATATCCAGCAGCCGCCGGTATCGGCCAGTGGTTACAGCTCACAGGCATTTAATCCGCACTATCCGCATACCGAGCGGCGTACGGAAACCAAGACCTGTACCGATTGCCATCTGTCCGAAGACAATGACAACAATGCGATCATGGCGCAGCTGTTGATGCTTGGTACCAACTACATCAACTTTGTCGGCCGGTTTGCCTGGGTGGGCGGTGAGGGTGGTTTGCAGGCGGTGGCGGTGACCGAGTGGGACGAGCCGCAAGCCGTTTACGGTTCCTACCTGCATCGCTATGCCTACCCGGACTGGTATCAGCAGCACTTGCGCCGTGATCTGGATTTGCCGGAGCAGTACAGCCATGCCGGTGATCGAGCCGGTTGTGTGCAGATGCGCGGTGAGTATCTGTATGTCGCCGAAGGCAAGAACGGCTTCCGCGTTTACGATATCGCCGGCATTGATAACAAGGGCGTCTCGCAGCGGATCATTACCGCGCCGTTCAGCCCGCTGGGTCACAACGCCAGGGTGCCAAGCCGTAACGCTACCTGCATGGCACTGGCGACCACCCAGCCGGTGGCGCCACAGCGTAACGTCGGCGACCTGATGCGAGTGGAAAACCTTGAGCAGCCGTTCCACCCGATCTATTCCTATGCGGTGATTACCGATGCCGAGGAAGGTTTGATCCTTGCCGATATCACCACCTTTGCCGATGGCGAGTTCCGTAATAATCACCTTGAGCGCGCCGTTACCTGGAATGAAAACGGGGTACTGGACGGTGCCCGCCATGTCATTCTCGGTGGCCATTATGCCTATATCGCTACACCAAAGGCGCTGGTGATACTGAATCTGGATGAGCCATTGGCGCCGAAGCTGGTGAGGCAGATTGCTCTTGAGGATGTCCGTGCCAGTGCCTTGCAGTTCCGCTATCTGCTGGTCAGCCATGCCGGTGGTGTCAGCGCTATTGATGTGACCTTGCCGGAGCAGGCCAGCCTGATTCCGGACAACACCATCGCCCTGGATCAGGCCCGTGGTATTCATATTGCCCGGGCTTATGCCTATGTTGCGGCCGGCAAGGATGGTCTGGTCATCATTGATATGGAGAATCCGGAGAAGCTGTCGCTGTATCAACGCTTCACTGCCGAGGGCGCCTTGCAGGACAGTCATGATGTGATCGTGGCCAGCACCAATGCGTCTGCATTTGCCTATGTGGCCGATGGTGAGGGTGGCCTCAAAGTGCTTCAGTTAACATCGCCGGCCAGTCAGCCGAATTTCTACGGCTTCAATCCGGCCCCGGTGCCGCAGTTGATCGCCAGGGCGAAAACCCGCTATCCGGCGTTGTCGTTGTCACGTGGACTTGAGCGTGATCGGGCGGTGGATGAGACCGGTGGTCAGGTGGCGGTATTCGGTCGGCATGGCTCGCGGCCTTTCACACTGGAAGAAATGCGCCGCCTGTTCCTGAATGAAAAGGGTGAGCCCTGGTTTGTCAGTGACAAGGTCAGCCGCAGCGGAGGCAAACGATGAAACGATTCATCCTGCTCGGGTTGCTGGTTGTGACCGGGGTTGTGCTGGCCGCAGACAAACATATGGGCGTGGCCAGTTGTGCCTCTTCGGTTTGCCATGGCAGCAGCACCGAGCGCAGTGGCGCCAATATTTTTCATAGCGAGTATGTGATCTGGGGGCAGCGTGATCCTCATGCCGGCGCTTACAACACTTTGCTCAATAGTGATTCGAAGGAAATTGCTACCAAGCTCGGTATCGGTCCGGCTCACGAAGCGAAGGTCTGTCTTGCTTGCCACAGTGATTATGTGCCGAAGGAACAACGCGGCCCGCGTTTCCAGCTGACCGATGGTGTCGGTTGTGAAGCCTGTCACGGTGGCTCCCGGCGCTGGCTGTCCTCGCATACGGAGAAGGGGGTCACCCACGAGGACAATATCGCCCGCGGTCTGACACTGTTGCAGGATGCCGATGTGCGTGCCTCGGTCTGTGTTGCTTGCCACGTCGGCGACAGTGAGCGGCTTGCCAGTCACGACATCATGGGCGCCGGGCACCCGCGGTTGCAGTTCGAGCTGGCCACCTACAGCCGGCTGTGGCCATCACATCATCGTGATGATGATGCTTACCGTGCCCGCAAACAGTCGCCGCAATCCCTGCAGCTATGGGTGGCCGGGCAGTTGCGTAGCGCCCGCAACGTGCTCGAGGGTTTGCGCGGCCAGCAGTTTATGGCAACGCCGCTGTGGCCGGAGCTGGCATTCTTCGACTGCCACGCCTGCCATGCACCGATGAATGCGGATAAATGGCGGCCACGCGCCGCCGGCAAGTTGCGGCCCGGCGCGGTACGGCTGAATGACAGCAGTTTGCTGATGGTGGGCTGGATGCTGGAGGCAAGTGATCCGGCTGCCGCAGCGCGCTGGAAAACCGGCGTCGCCGGTTTGCATGGCGCCAGTCAGCAGGGCCGCGAGGCGATCCAGCAGGCCAGTGGCGCACTGATTCGCCAGCTTGATGACACTCTGGTGCGCTTGCGTAATGGCAAGTTGTCTGGCCCGGATGCCGGGCGGCTGCTCCAGCGCATGAAGGCAGACACTCTGGATGCAACCTTTAACGACTACATGACCGCCGAGCAGGTGCTGATGCTGATGGCATTGCTGACCGAGCAATTGCAGGGTGATAGCGCGGCGCTGGACGGCCTGTACCAGAGCCTGTCGGATCAGCATCGTTTCCGCGCCGAGGAGTTTCTCCGCGCCATGCGTCAGTTTAATGGTTCCCGCTAGTGGGGTGTTCTGTTTTTACCGGGCCGCTGGCGCGGACTTCCCGGCGGCTTGCGCCCGCCACTGGCTGCTCTGCCAGCAGGCCTTGCCTTGTCGGCAGTTTGCTCGCGCGGAGGCAGGCCAGTGTGCTGGGTCAGGATCTTGCCTTTGGCCGGCGCGCTGCCGGGGCCGGTGCGACGCTGGTGGGCATCGCTGGAATTTTTTCGCCGTGGCGCCTGATAGTCGCGGGCATCGGTCGGCTGGGTTTTCGGAATCAGTTGATGCTTGCCGTCACCGATCAGGTCAGCACGGCCCATGCGCTTGAGTGCCTCGCGCAATAGCGGCCAGTTTCTCGGGTCGTGGTAACGCAGGAACGCCTTGTGCAGGCGGCGTTGCTCCGGTGTCTTCGGTGACTCGATGGCATCGCTTTTATAGGTCACCCGGCGCAGCGGGTTCTTGCCGGAGTAATACATGGCGGTGGCGCTGGCCATCGGCGATGGATAGAACGCCTGCACCTGATCGGCACGGAAACCGTAGCGCTTCAGCCATAGTGCGAGATTCATCATGTCTTCATCGGTGGTGCCCGGGTGGGCAGCGATAAAGTAGGGGATCAGGTACTGTTCCTTGCCGGCTTCTTTTGAAAAACGTTCAAACATCTCGCGAAAAATATCGTAGGAACCGATACCTGGCTTCATCATCTTCGACAGCGGCCCCTGCTCGGTATGTTCCGGGGCAATCTTCAGATAACCGCCGACATGGTGCGTCACCAGCTCGCGCACATACTCCGGGTCTTTCACTGCCAGATCGTAACGCAAGCCGGAAGCGATCAGGATTTTTTTCACACCCTTGATATTACGCGCCTTGCGGTACAGCTGGGTGAGGTGCGAATGATCAGTGTTGAGATTTTCGCAGATGCCCGGATAAACACAGCTCGGCTTGCGGCAGGCTGCCTCGATTTCCGGGGTTTTGCAGGCAATCCGGTACATGTTTGCAGTGGGCCCGCCGAGATCGGAAATCACGCCGGTAAAGCCCTTGACCTTGTCGCGGATCTGTTCGATTTCGCGCAGCACCGATTCTTCCGAGCGGTTCTGGATAATGCGACCTTCGTGCTCAGTGATCGAGCAAAAGGTGCAGCCACCGAAGCAGCCGCGCATGATGTTGACGGAAAAGCGGATCATGTCCCAGGCCGGAATTTTCGCATCACCGTAAGCCGGGTGCGGCGAGCGGGCGTAAGGTAGATCAAATACGTAATCCATTTCTTCGGTGGTCAGCGGAATCGGCGGCGGATTCAGCCAGACATCAATTTCAGCATGACGCTGGACCAGCGCGCGGGCGTTGCCCGGGTTGGTTTCCAGATGCAGTACCCGGCTGGCGTGGGCATACAGCACCGGATCGTTGCGTACCTTTTCAAACGATGGCAGGCGGATCACGGTCTGGTCGCGTTTCAGTTTCGGGTGCGGCAGCAACTGCACCACTTGTTCGCCGTTGTCGTTGATGCTGACGCCGAGCATCGGGTTGTTACGGCGTTCCACTTCACATTCATCCATCTCCTGGGTGTTGACGTAGGGATTGATGATGCGATCAACCCGGCCGGGTCGGTCGATTCGGGTGGAATCGATTTCCCAGAAGCCTTCCGGCGTGTCGCGACGGATAAAGGCAGTGCCGCGAACATCGGTGATGCTGTCGATGGTTTCGCCGCGGGCCAGACGATGGGCCACTTCGACCACGGCGCGTTCGGCATTGCCATACAGCAACAGATCAGCGGTGGCGTCGAGCAGGATGGAACGGCGCACCTTGTCCTGCCAGTAATCGTAATGGCCAATGCGGCGCAGTGACGCCTCAATGCCGCCGAGAATTACCGGCACATCCGACCAGGCTTCCTTGCAGCGCTGCGAGTACACCAGCGAGCAGCGGTCCGGGCGCTTGCCGGCTTCGCCGCCCGGGGTATAGGCGTCGTCGGAGCGTGGTTTGCGATCAGCGGTGTAGCGATTGATCATCGAATCCATGTTACCGGCAGCGACGCCGAAGAACAGGTTCGGCCGGCCCAACGCCATAAAGGCGTCCTTCGAGGTCCAGTCCGGCTGGGCAATGATGCCGACCCGGAACCCCTGAGCTTCGAGCAAACGGCCTACAATTGCCATGCCGAATGACGGATGGTCGACATAGGCATCGCCGGTGACAATGATGATGTCGCAGGAATCCCAGCCAAGCTGGTCCATCTCCGCCCGGGACATCGGCAGGAACGGCGCCGTGCCAAAGCATTCCGCCCAGTATCGGGGGTAACCGAACAGGCTGGTGCGGGGACGGGGAATCGACAGGGCAGACATCAGGTATCCGGAAACAGCGGGGGCGCGCATTGTACCTGCTGGCGAGTGCGGCGGCGACCGGGGACGGTCCTGCAGAGAAATATCGGCAGCAAGAGCAGACGGGCGGGTGGCCCGATCAGACAGTCGGCTGGCGTGAATTGTAAAATCCGGGCCGCACCCTGATTAAGGCGATGAAATGTGATTGCCATCACAGCTAAGATGATGGCATTACCAAATCAAGCGAGAGGATGCGCTTATGTCCATCAGTGCTGCGGCCATTGACCTGCAGTCAGACGAAAGCCTGATCTGGAGCCTTGGCGAGTTCGACGATCATCGCCGGGCGGTGGAGTTTGTTCGCCATTTTCGTGAGTCTCTGTGCATCTACTCCAACAAGGTTGGTCAGATCTACGCCTGCTACGACGTTATTGTACCCACCGGAGACTTGCCGGATCTGGTGGTGGTGCCGGATCTCGAGGCTTTTACCGAAACCTGGTACGAGGTACCTGAGAAAGCCATTCTTTCAACCGGCTACACCATTGTTCCTGGCGGTGTAGTGGGCCGTTCCGGCCTGTATCTGCATATGAAAGACGCCGCTGGTAATGGCAAGGCAGTGCCGTTGGCAGCGGGCCTGCAAGCCGTTGCCGAGGAGTTTGAAGCGCGCAGCGAGGAGTTTCTGCCGATCCTGACCAAGGGGGATTTGCGTGCCTTCAAAAAGCAGGCGCCGATACTGCATCTGCATCGGCTCGACGCCAGACTGATATCGGAAAAATCCCGCTTTGAACTGAATGACATTCGCAGCAGCATGAAGAAAAAGCTGCGCGCCTGCTATTAAAAAAGCCGCGCTATATCAGAAATACGGTTTATCAGTTCTGCGGTTATCCCCGGAGGGGGATTCCGGTCGCTCTGCTTTTATATTGTTCCGGGCAGGATTTTGCCGCTTTAACTGCTATATTTCCTCGCTGATTTTGCCGACCGGGGGGAGCAGGCATGCGAGTGTTGTGGGCGATAGTGCTGGTGTTGGGCCTGATGGCGGCGGCCTGGTTGGGGGCCGCGTGGAAGACAGGCGCCGATATTGAAACCCTGACCAGAGCACAGCTCGAGGAAGGTAACCGCCAGCTGGCCCGTTACCGCATGCTGATGAGGATTGATGAGTACCAGCGCGGTCTGCTCGGCTCGTCCTACCGTAGCTGTCTGGCCATGCCGGCCAATGACCCGACCAGCCCGCCCATGGATATCTGCTTTCGCAACGAGCTCGGCCATGGCCCCCTGTTGCTGACCAATAGCGGCTTCCGCACCGGTCTGGCGGTGCTGCACAGCGAGCTGGATCTCTCCGTGTATCCGCCGGAGCTCGCTGCACTGATTACCGACTTTTTTGCCGGTAAACCGCCGTTGCAGCTGGATGGCTACGTGACACTGGAAGGCCGCACGCTCGGCACGCTGGCGGTGTCGCCGTTCAAGCTGGAGTCACCGACGGGCAATGTCCGGCTGGACGAGCTGCGTCTTGATATGGATATTGGTGCTGATATGGTTCTGCAGCACAGCGTGCTGCGTGGTCGTGGTTTGATGCTTGAGGCGATGGGCAGCCGTTTTGATCTGGCGACGCTGGAGTCGACATTGACTCCCTCCGGGATGCTTGCCGGAACCATGCCGTTGTACGACACCATGACGTCGATAACCGGGGTTGCCGTGGCCTCGCCGATGTTGAGCTTTAACACCGATCTGTATATTCAGGGCCGTAGCAGTGATAACAATGGCCTGCTGTTCAGTGACGCGCGTATCTGGCTGGAAAATCTTTCTGTCAGCGGATTTCCGGCCAGCAAGGGCTATCTGGGTATTACCGTGGACGGTCTGGACAGCGCCGCGATGCTGCGTCTGTATGAGTTGATCGAGGAGATCAACCAGCAGATGGAAAGGAACATGGCGATGGCGATAGAGGGCGACAGTCCTGATCCGGCCGAATTGGTTGCTGCCGGCAGCAAGATGGAAGCTGTTATGGCCGAAGCCGTAGCGCTGGTTACAGGCAAGCTGTTGCAAAAAGGTAAAAGTCGGCTTGTCATCGAGGCATTGTTTGAAGATACCTCGCCGGTATTGTCTGTGGCGCTTGCGGCAACCTATGCCGGTGGCCTGGAAAATATTCCTGATAGTGCTGCACTCATGGCGATGCCGCCGGAGCAGGTGCTCGCGATCAACGATATCAACCTCAATCTGGACTGGCAGGCGTCATTGCTGCCAGAGGCTGTGCAGCCGCGATTGCTGCCGCTGGAAGAGGCCGGTGTGATTCGTCGAGAGGATCATCGCTGGCGCCTTGCATTTTCTGCCCGGCAAGGGCAGTTGAGTCTCAACGGCCGGCCGCTGTCGCTGGAAGACATGCAGATGCTGGTGCTGTCACTGCGGCCGCAGCAGGACGGGCAGCAGGCCGCCGGTGCAGATGAAATGGCCGAGCGGTACGGCTGGTACAACGAGTATGACCGCCTTGCCACATTGGTGGCGGCGGTGGATTCGTCGGCCCGCTATCTCGGTGAGTATTACAGCGAATACAAGGCTTTTCCGACCGCACAGCAAGCTGAGCTGGTCGAGTTGTTTGATGGTGTGCTGTGGCGTTTTGATCCGGCTTCCGGTGAGCTGCTGGTGGAAATGCCGGAGTATGGCGATTTCCGCCACCGGGCAGTGCGAATGAATCCGCAGTGGTTTGATGACGACGAGACGGTGTACTGGAACTGTCTGGTGGTGGGTGGTGATATCGAGGAGTTCGAAGGCTGCGAGTTTATTTCGCCGGTGCGGCCGGACACGATACCGGCGCTGTCGCCCTGATGACACGCCCTTGACCGGTCATGGCTATACTTGGCCACAGGCAACAGATAAAACGCGGTGATCGCGTGGAGGCAGGTTATGCAGTATCGGGGACAATCCGGCTTTCGCCATGAGCAACCGGCCCGGATCGGCGTGCTGATTACCAATCTGGGGACACCGGAAGCGCCGACTACGCCGGCACTGCGTCGCTATCTGGCCGAGTTTCTTGCCGACCCGCGAGTGGTAGAGGTACCGCGGCTGTTATGGTTCCTGATCCTCCATGGCATCATTCTGCGTATTCGGCCGCGACGTTCGGCGCACGCCTATCAGAGCGTCTGGACCGAAGCCGGCTCACCATTGATGTTGCACACGCTGGCCCAACGCGATGCCCTGCGGGCAGCGCTGAAGCCGGCGTGGGGTGATGATCTGATCGTCGAGTGCGCGATGCGCTACGGACAACCATCAATCAGCAGTACGCTGGAATCAATGCAGCAGCAGGGTGTGCGTCAGCTGCTGGTGTTGCCGCTGTACCCGCAATACTCCGCTGCCACTAGCGCGTCTACTTTCGATGCGCTGGCGGCGGATTTTACCCGGCGTCGCTGGTTGCCGGATTTGCGTTTTGTCAGTCACTACCATGACTTCCCCGATTACATCGAGGCTCTGGCAGGGCAGGTCGAGCAGCACTGGCAGCAGCACGGCCGCCCCGACAAGCTGGTGTTGTCCTACCACGGTGTACCGCAGCGGTATCTGGATAATGGCGATCCGTATCACTGCGAATGCCACAAAACGTCGCGCTTGCTAGCCGAGCGTCTTGGCCTGAATTCTGAGCAATATGTCACCACTTTCCAGTCCCGTTTTGGTCGGGAGCAGTGGCTCAAGCCCTATACCGATGCAACCCTGAAGGCAATGCCGGCGCAAGGCATCAGGCATGTGCAAGTGCTTTGCCCGGGCTTTGCTGCGGACTGCCTGGAAACGATCGAGGAAATCGAGGTCGAGAATCGCGGCTACTTTATGGCGGCGGGCGGCGAGCAGTACCACTACATTCCGGCGTTGAATGCATTGCCGTCACATATCAGCGCGTTGCAATCACTGATCGGGCAGCAGTTGTCCGGTTGGCAAAAACCGGACAACTCTCCCGCAGTACTTGCCGCACGAAAACAAAGAGCTGGCTTGTAGGAACCGTCGACCGACGGCGATACCCCGGAAACAATCGCGGCCGCTCGGCCGCTCCTAGAGCACGGATTTCAGAACCTTTCTTACCGCGTTCCAGCGATTGACCAGCAATGCGGTGAAAATCAGCAGGCAGCCTGCCAGCTGCATCGGCGCCATGGTTTCGCCAAACCAGAGCGCCGCCAGCAGTGCCACCCAGACCGGCTCGACAATCATGATCACCACACCATGACTGGTGGTGGACAGGCTCTGTGCCCAGGTCTGGAAAAAGAACCGGGCAGATGTGCCGATAATGGCGCTGGCGCCAATCCAGACAGCCAGCATCGGGTCGAAATCAGCGAAGCTGGCGCGCCATGGCTCCATCACCAGCGACGCCAGCCCGGTTACCACAGAGACGGTCAGTACCATCAGGGTGGTCAGGGCCAGCGGTGGCACGCCCTGTTTCTGCAACAGCTCGCCAGACTTGCTGCGTGACGAACTGACGTTGGCGGCGCGGGTATTGAGGGCGTAGTAGAAAGCAAAACCGAACGCGGAAATGAAGAAAAAGATTTGCCCCTGTTCCGGTCGGAAACCTTCCTTCAGCGCCAGCAGGGCCAGCCCCGTCAGGGCAACGGGAATCGCGATCCAGGTGCTCAGCGGCGGAGTTTCCGCAAACAGGAACCGGCCAATTAGCGGCACCATCAGCACGCCGAGAATGGTCAGGAAAGCACCTTCACCAACATGGCTGGCATGGGTCAGGCCGAGCACCCAGAAACACATGGCAAAGCCGAATACCAGGCCAACGCGGATGGCGCGCCACGCTTGATCGGCATTGATTTGCAGCAGTTGCCGACGGCCGAGCAAGGCCAGTAATGAGCCGGCCAGCAGAAAACGCAGGCACATGAATAACAGGGGCGGCATCAGCTGTACCGCTTCGCGGGAGAAAATCCAGCTCAGCGCCGACAGCACGGTGACCAGCACCAGCAACAGATCGGATTGACTAGCCTTGGACAGCGGCACGGCGGTGGCTCGGCGTCAGGACAGGAATGGCCGCGAAGCATAGCATGCGGCACAATCGGCCAGCAGGAGTGGCTGAGCCAATTTTACAAGGCGGTGTGGATGGAAGGGTTATTGCAGTCGGTGGGCACCGAGGTGCGGTTGCTGGAGGGCAGTATGGATGCCCTTGGCATGCGCACCCATCTGGCCGAGAGTGCTCGCCGCAGCCTGGATATCCAGTACTACATCCTGCACGACGGCCTGACCACCCGGATGCTGATTCAGTCATTGCTGGTTGCCGCCGATCGCGGCGTCAAGGTGCGTATTCTGCTTGACGACATGACCATCTACGGACAGGACGCCCGTATTGCCGCGCTGTCCTGCCACGATAATATTGAAGTGCGTCTGTTCAATCCGATTGAGTCGGGCCGGCGCCTGGCGTTTACCCGGTTTGTTGTTTTTGTTGCCCGGATCCAGCGTTTGCACCGGCGTATGCATAACAAGCTCTGGGTTGCCGATGGTGAACTGGCGATCACCGGCGGTCGTAATCTCGGGGATGAATACTACGGCGCTTCCAGTGAGATGAATTTCAGCGATCTGGATCTGCTGGTACGTGGCCCGCTGGTGGCGCAGATGCAGGCCAGCTTCGAGCTTTACTGGAACAGTCCCTTTGTCCAGCCGATTGCCCGGTTCCGCCTGTTTGTGCCAAATATTGAAGAGCATCGATTGTGGCGGTTGCGGGTGCGCGACCGGTTGAAAACTGCCATGCGTGAACGTGAGGACTATGTGTCATCACTGCGCCAGTGGCAGAAGGATGGCTGTGGTCAGCGTTTGCTCGAAAATATGCAGCAGGTTCAGGCGAGCCTGCTGGTCGACAGGCCGGAAAAGATTGGTACGCCGGATCATCCGCCGGTGGAGGAGCTGGTTTTCAGCCCGCTTATCGAGCGGGTCAAGGCGGTAACAAGGCAGCTGACGCTGGTCAGTGCCTATTTTGTTCCTGGTGAGCTGGGCATGGAGCTGCTTGGTGATCTGACAGCCCGCGGTGTTCGCGTCCGCGTGCTGACCAACTCACTGGCGGCGACCGACTTGCCACTGGTTCACGGCGGCTACACGCTGTATCGACAAGCCTTGCTTGAGGCTGGTGTCGAGCTACATGAAATGAGTTCGACCGCGAGTGCTTTCCGGCGCTGGCGCTTGCCGTGGCGTGGCAAGGTCAGCCTGCATTCGAAAACCATCATCTTCGATGATGACAGCGCCTTTGTGGGCAGTTTCAACATGGACCCGCGCTCGGCGTTCTGGAACACCGAGATTGGCGTCCTGATGGACAGCCCGGTGCTGGCGGCCCAGCTGAATCAACTGGCGGAGCAGGCGATGGCACCGGACATCAGCTACCGTCTGCAACTGAGCGAGAAAAAACGTATCCAGTGGCAGTTTCTGGGGCCGCGCGGGTTACAGGTCAGGCGGGTCGAGAAGGGCTCGTTCTGGCGTCGGCTGCTGGCCTGGTTCAGTGCCCGTATGGCACCGGAAGGCTGGCTTTAAAGGTGATAACCAAAGGGAGTTGCATGATGGTCTGGGTCAAGGCATTTGTTGCCGGGTTTCTGGCAACACTGGTATTTCATCAGGGTGTGATCGCGCTGTTCTGGTTGGCCGGTGCAATACCTGCGGCTCCCTGGAATATGAGCGCGGTGCCGCCGCTGGGCGTGCCGAAGGTTATCTCACTGGCATTCTGGGGCGGTGTATGGGGGCCGCCGGTATGGTGGCTGATCCGTCGCTGGCGCGGCGCCAGACACTGGCTGGCGGCACTGGTTGCCGGTGCTGTTGGCCCGACGGCCGTGGCGATGCTGGTGGTGTTTCCGGTTAAGGGCCTCGACGTCAATACCACTACCGTTATCGGCGGGCTGATCGTCAATGGTGCCTGGGGGGTTGGTGTGGCCTGCTGTATGCGTTGGCTAGTCCGGCTCTGACGGCTTGCCGAGGTAACGGGTAACGCCCAGCTCGGCTAGCAGTGACTTGCTGACAAAGCCGTCTGCTATTTGTTGCCGGGACTGCTGGTAACGGCTGATGGCGGCGCGGGTGCCGGGACCAAGCACACCGTCCGGTTCGCCGGCGGCAAAGCCTGTTTCATTCAGCGTGGTTTGCAAAGTGGTGATCTGCTCGCGGCTCAGTCTTGGAGCCTGCACTGGCTGGCGTTTCAGTGTGCCAGCACCATTGATGCGGTCTGCCAGATGGCCCACTGCCAGCGCATAAGCCTCGGCACGGTTCCAGCGCATGATCACGTGAAAATTGTCATAGACCAGAAATGCTGGCCCTTCATGTCCGGTGGGCACCAGCAGGGATGCCTGCATGTCTTCATCCGGGAGGTTCGCACCGCTGCTCTGGCGTACCCCCAGCGCCTGCCATTGTTGCAGGGAAAGTCTGGTTGCCAGCCCGGCTTTTTCGTAGGGGAAGTTTTTCGGCAGGCTGACCTCGCGTCCCCAGCGTTGCTCTTTCTGCCAGCCGATACCGCGGAGGAAATTGGCTGCCGACGCCAGAGCATCGGGCAGACTGCCCCACAGGTCGCGTTTGCCGTCAGCGTCATAATCCAGCGCATAACGCAGGAAAACCGACGGCATGAACTGGGTATGGCCCATAGCGCCGGCCCAGGAGCCCTGCATTTTTTCCGAAGTGATTGAACCCTCATCAATGATTTTCAGGGCATTGATCAGTTCACCGGTAAAGTATTCGCTGCGGCGTGGGTCACAGGCCAGCGTGGCGAGCGAGTCAAGAATCGGCATCTTGCCGAAGTAGCTGCCGAAATTGGTTTCCAGCCCCCAGAACGAAACCAGATACTGCGCCGGGACGCCAAATTCACGGCTGATCCTGTTGAGCAGCTGACGGTGCTCGGCCAGCAGGGCGCGCCCTTTGACGATACGGTCCTGGGTCACCCGGCGCTCGAAATAGGTGGCAAAGCTTTCACTGAACTCCGGCTGTTTGCGGTCCAGCTCAATAACCCGCACGACGTAATTCACATCCGCCAGATCTTTGTTGACAACCGTGCTGCTGATGCCTTGTTCCAGAGCGGTGTCTTGAAGCCGCACGACGCACTCGGCAAACCCGGGCGGGTTCCCGGCTTCTTCGGCGGCCAGTACGAGGATTGGCAAGATCAGAGCAACAAAACCAAATGTCCGTGAAAACATGCTGACTCCGGTAAACAGTCGACGGCTCTTGGAGCCCGCAATAAGGGTTCGGTTCCATCCTGCCATGGCTATCCGAGCCTGTTGAGCGGGTGCGAAAGCGCCGGCATTGATCCGTATCAAGACCTGTACTCACGCCGGCGTTACCCTGAAAGCCGTTTGTCAAGATACTCGCAGTTGATGTGGAGTGGCCATGGTTACTATTCGCAGCGTTACGCTGTTATTCCTGATAGCGCTTGTTCAGGCGGCACTGGCAGAGCCACAGTGTCCGCAGCCGCGATTTACTGGCAGTGCACCGCCTGAGTACCTGCAGATGGACAACCCTGTGCCGCTGAATCGGGCCGTGCTGCGTGAGGGTAAGCGCCTGTACCTGGGCAAGCAAGACGGGCAGGGTTGTGCAATCTGTCACGGTAGCAAGGGGGACGGGCGCGGCCCCCTTGCCGACAGTTTTGATCCGCCTCCGCGTAATTTTACCTGCGCCAGAACGATAAATGGTATTGCCGATGGGCAACTGTTCTGGATCATTCGCTTTGGCTCACCGGATACAGCAATGCCGGCCCATCCGCAGCTGCGTGATACGCAGATCTGGCAGCTGGTGCATTACTTGCGGGATCTGGCCCAATGATCAGCAACGATTCACTGAACCTGCATCAGCTTTTTGAGCAGGGCTAGCTGGCTATCCAGCTCAAAGCGAACGTCCTTGACCAGCACATCGAGCAGGGTAATGGCATTAACGGCGGCATCCGAGGAAGACGCGCTGCGTAACCGAGCCGCCATGCCCTGATTGAGTTTGCCCAGATTGCCGTAGGTTGCCTCCATATCGCTGAGGTCAACGGGGTCTGCCGGTCTTTCCTGACGGGAAAGATAGCTGCGTAGCAGAAACAAGGATGATATCCGCACCAGCGTTTCGACATCCGTTGCCAGTGGCAAGTGGAATACACCCATCGGCCGCAGGGGCAGGGTATGTGGACAGGGGCTCAACGCACAGATGAGGCCAAACAGAGAGCTCAGGGCCCGTTGTGTTGTAGTTTCATCAAACACATAACCCCGCTGTTCGACCTGTACGCGAAGAAAGACCTTGTCGTGAGATGTGCCGGTATTGCGCCCGGAAAACAGGTACGCCAGATTGCGGGCTATCGGACAGTAGGTCTCTTCATCCGGCTGCAACGGGCAGTGGCTGCATTGATGGTGGCCCAGTAAGGCCCATGCGGGCGGAATGAATTCATCGTCTATTACTATCTCTCCGTTTCCTGCATCCAGTGTCACGGCGATTTCCTCTCGCCGTCCGTTCTGAAATGTCATGGAATAGAGAATGTCAGGCGGCATGTGATCGTGAGGTCTTGCCAATCGGCAGCGAGATCGTAAAGGTTGTGCCCCGGCCGGGCTGGCTTTGTACGGAAATTTCACCACCGTGGCGGCGAATAATGTCTTGCGAGATTGCCAGACCCAGCCCGGTTCCTTCGCCAGCAGCTTTGGTGGTAAAGAACGGCTCGAAAATATTCTCCTGTATTTCCTCGCTGATGCCGGGGCCGGTGTCTATAACCTGAATAATGCACTGGTCCTGATCGCAATGCGTGTGGATACGGATGTCTCCTCCCTGGGGCATGGCTTGAGAGGCATTGACGATCAGATTCAGGAACACCTGGGATAGCTGGGTTTCGGAGCCCAGTAATGAGGGGGTGCTGCCCTGATGATCGCGGGAGACGCGAATCTTCCCCTTTGTCTCATGGCGGGCAAGATTAAGAGAGAGGTCGATACATTTGCGGATATCCACGTCGGTAAAATTATCCGGCCTTTCATTAGAGAAGCACTTCAGATCCGTAATGATTTTCTGGACCCGGTCAATGCCATCGAAGGTTTCATCCATAAGAGAGGGGAAGTCATCAATGATTTCGTTCAGGTGTTTGAAAGTGATCGGGTTGTCCTCAAGGCTGTTGAGAACCTTCTCCATCTTGTCATCCGGGATGCGGCGGAGCAGATCCAGAATGACGGCCCGCATGCTGGTGCCATAGTTATGGATCTGCCGAATGTTGGCGAGCACAAAGGCGATAGGGTTGTTGATCTCATGGGCGATGCCTGCGGAGATAACGCCAAGGGAAGCCATCTTCTCCGAATTGAGTAGCATGCCCTCCATCTTGCTGATGGCTTCATCTTTCTTGCGAACTTCATTCATCAACTGCTGGTTCTGCTTCTTTACCACGGTAATGTCAGTGCCAAAATAGATGTAGCCACTTTCTCCGGTGGTGATGAAGCCAAGAGGAAATACGAAGCAGTCGAGCCAGCGCAGTCCGGATTCCAGCGACAGGCACAACTCGCCGTGCCATACCTTGTCAGGAGAGAGCAATGATCGTGTCGCGTTCCAGGAGTGGTGTATGTCTGTGACGTGGTGCTCGAAGCTCCCGGGCTTGCCGACCAGTGCCTTTTGGCTGGTGCCGGAAAGGGCCGTGAAACGGTCGTTGCAGTAAGTGATGATGCCATCTTCATTGGTCGTGATGACGCAGTATTCATCAATAATTCTTGCTAGTGGCCCGAGTGCGTGGCGATTAAGATGATAGGCCTCGGCGCTGGCTTCAATCAGGTTTAGTCTGCTGGCGAAGGCGCTACTGGTCAGCGACGAGAACTCCGCCAGTCTTGCCTCAACATTGATAGATGCCCGGTAGGTTTTGTAGAGAAAGAAAATAACAATCAGCATGACGATGATTGAGAAGAACAGGTATACCCCCGCTCCTTCAGCATTGAAGATGGGTGAGATCAGATCCTTGATGTACTGCATTTCTGTGCCTGCGCTAATTCAGTGTGATACGGATGCCTGACGCTGCTTTCTGTAGCTGTCCAGCTCGACCTGTTGATCGCGTACCTTCTCGGCCAGCATGCGGTTCTCCACCAGCACATCCCGGTAGCGAAGCCCCTCACGAATTCCCTCCATCAGAGCCTCGTCATCCCATGGCTTGGCGAAAAAGCGGAAGGCGCCAGCCTGATTGATGGCCTGCATCAGGGTGTCGATGTTGACCATCCCGGTTATCAGAATGCGGCAGGCGTCGGGCTGGATTTCCCTCAGCTCAGCGAGAAAGTCAATGCCGTTGCAGCCCGGCATGTTGCAGTCGGATATCACAGCATCGAAGATGCAGGAGCGGGCTCTTCGAAGTGCTTCCTCCGCGTTGCTGTAGCACTCTGTTTCCCAGCCTTCTTCACGGCGCAGAGTGCGGCTCAGTGCCTTGAGGATGTTTTCCTCGTCGTCAACAATCATGATCTTATGCATGGCTGCGGCTCCTTTGTCGTGCCTGGTCGTGCCTGATCGTGCCTGAAAGTCGTCTTCGCACTCGTTAAAAGGCAACTTTCTGCCAGCATGGATCATGTTACAAGGCGGCAATATGCTATCAGCTCTTATTATGGTAAATGCTGGGGGCTCAGGCGGTTACGAGTGGTAGCAGTTGACCGATGGCCGCTAATTGACATGAGCAGAGAGTGGTTTTTCGGCAAGCATATTATGCAAATATTTTACCTTCTGAACGGTCGGCAAGCGCGTGGTGATATCATGCCCTCAGTCGACTTCCTGTGAGTTGAGAACGGCCAGATTGATATGAGGCTCTGATGCCCGGTTTTGCATTTGATAATAGCTATGCACGTTTGCCCCGAACTTTCTCCCGGGCCTGTGAGCCGACCGCAGTGGCTGCTCCGGTGCTGATTCAGCTTAACCAGTCGTTGGTTGCTGAACTAGGGTATCAGGGGGACGTCAGTAATGCCGAGCAGCTGGCGCAGGTTTTTTCCGGCAATCAGTTGCTGGCCGGCTCAGAACCGGTTGCTACTGCCTACGCCGGTCATCAGTTCGGAGGCTTTAATCCACGACTGGGTGATGGCCGTGCTGTTTTACTGGGCGAGGTAGTGGTGGCGGATGGGAAACGACGGGATATCCAGCTCAAGGGGGCGGGCCCCACGCCGTTCTCGCGAGGCGGGGATGGTCGCTCGCCGCTCGGCCCGGTGCTGCGTGAGTATCTGGTCAGCGAGGCGATGTATGCCTTGGGCGTGCCTACCACGCGGGCATTGGCGGCGGTAACCACCGGAGAAAGCGTTTACCGGGACACGGCCTTGCCGGGCGCAATCCTGACCCGGGTGGCGGCCAGCCATATTCGTGTGGGTACTTTTGAGTTTTTCGCCGCCCGGCGCGACCTTGATTCGCTGAGGATATTGGCGGACTACGTTATCGAGCGCCACTTTTCCGAAGTGGCTACCAGCGCCCAACCCTATATGGCCCTGTTGCAGCAGGTGGTACAAAGGCAGGCCGAGCTGATCGCTCGCTGGATGAGTCTCGGCTTTATTCATGGGGTCATGAATACCGATAACGTACTGGTCAGCGGCGAAACCGTTGATTACGGCCCCTGTGCTTTTATGGACAGTTTCCACCCTGAAACCGTATTCAGCTCCATCGACACCGGCGGCCGCTATGCGTACCAGATGCAGCCGGCGGTAGCGCAGTGGAACATGGCCAGATTTGCCGAAGCTCTGTTGCCGCTGATCGCTGACGATCAGGACCAGGCGGTCGAGCAGGCCACGGCAGTGATTCGGGGTTTTGTCGGTATTTACGATACTGCCTGGCTGCAGCAGTTTCGCGCCAAAATCGGCCTGCGCACGGCGCAACCGGGAGATCAGCAGCTGGTCGAGGAATTGCTCGGCTGGATGGCGCAGCAGGCGGTGGATTTTACCCTGCTGTTCCGTAGCCTGCAGGATGCAGTTCTGGCGCCGCTGCAGGCGGCGCAGACCAGAGCGCTATTTCAGGATGTTTCCGGGTGGCAAAACTGGGCATCGCGCTGGAGTCAACGGCTGCAAGCGGAGCAGCAATCGCCTGAACAGATCGCTGCCTTTCTGCGGGACATCAATCCTGCCGTGATTCCACGTAATCATCGTATCGAACAGGCCATTCAGTCGGCCAGTGAGCGACAGGATTTTTCCGACTTCCATCGCTTGAACCGGATTCTCTCCAACCCGTTTCAGGTCACGGATGAAGACGCCCGGTGGATGGGGCCGCCGCAGCCATCCGAGAAAGTCTGCAAGACATTCTGTGGAACCTGACTCGCAGTGCCCGGGCGCAAATCAAACTGACGATCGCCGATAGATCGGCCGCGGATCGCGCGCATCACCCTGATAGGTGACGGTGAAATCATTCAGGCCTTTCAGCGCTTCCGTCGCATCCCGGTCGGCACGAATATCAAACGCATTGAAACCGCATCGCCACATATAGAACAGCTGATCCTGCAGTACATCACCCACCGCCCGAATTTCACCCTGATAACCGTAGCGGGTACGCAGCTCACGGGCGTAGGAATAACCGCGACCATCGGCAAACACCGGGAAGTTGATCGCAACCATTGGCAGGTCGGCCAGATCAGCAGCAATCTCCACCGGTTCCTGGCCCGGTTCCAGGCACACTGCCACCTTGCCAGCACGATTTTTCAGCGCTTCCTTCTGTTCCTGCCAGCAGGCCAGAGAAACTATGATATCGCCATGGGCCGGAATGCCATCGTCTTCCGGCGTCACCCGCACCCAGTGGTTGTCGGTCAGGGCGCCGTCTTTAATCAGCTGAGCCATAGACGGACTCCTTGAAAGGTTCAATGCCAATGCGTTCATAGGTGTCGATAAACAGCTCGTCGTCGTGACGCTTTTCCACGTACAGGTTGACGATCTTCTCGATCACATCTGCCACCTCGTCCGACTCAAACGACGGGCCCATCTTGTCGCCGATGCGGGAAATCTTGTCGCCACGGCCACCGAGGGTAATCTGGTAATACTCGCGACCTTTCTTGTCGACACCGAGAATGCCGATATGGCCGATATGGTGATGGCCACAGGCGTTCATGCAGCCGGAAATATTGATATCCAGTTCGCCGATATCATGCAGGTAATCGAGATCATCGAAGCGACGCTGGATCGCTTCGGCAATCGGAATCGACTTGGCATTGGCCAGCGAGCAGTAGTCGCCACCGGGGCAGGCAACGATGTCGGTCAACAGTTTCAGGTTCGGTGTGGCAAGGCCCAGTTTGTCGAGCGCCTGCCAGACCTCGAACAACTGATCCTGACGGACATCCGCCAGCACCATGTTCTGCTGGTGGGTGTTACGCACCTCGCCGAAGCTGTAGTGATCGGCGAGATCAGCTACTACCTCCAGTTCGTTGTCGGTGATGTCTCCCGGAACACGCCCGGTTTTCTTCAGCGACAGGGTTACGGCGCGGTAACCGGCCTGTTTATGCGCACGGGTATTGGTGTGGTACCAGCGGTTGAAGGCCTTGTCGCTGGCCAGTGCCTGCTGCAGGGCAGCCGGCATGTCGGTCAGTGCGGCATAGGCCGGTGCCGGGAAGCTGGCAATCATGCGTGCCATTTCCGCTTCCGTGAGGGTCATTGGCCCGCCTTTCAGTTCAGCAAACTCGCGCTCGGTCAGTTCGCGGAATTTCTCCCGGCCCATGGCCTTGACGATGATCTTGATGCGCGCCTTGTACTTGTTGTCGCGGATGCCGTACTTGTTGTACACGCGCAGCACCGCTTCCAGATAAGACAGCAGGTCTTCGCGGGCAACAAATTCGCCGATAATCTCGCCGGTCATCGGCGTGCGGCCAAGACCGCCGCCAGCCCAGACCTGGAAGCCGATATCGCCGTTGTCTGCCTTGACGATCTGCACGCCGATGTCGTGTACGCCGATCAGCGCCGGATCTTCGTCCGGCACCGCATTCACGGCGATCTTGAACTTGCGCGGCAGATAGGCAAATTCCGGATTGAAGGTCGACCACTGGCGGATCAGCTCGCACCACGGACGCGGGTCCGCGATTTCCTTCGGATTGACGCCGGCAAACTCATCGGTGGTGGTGTTACGAATGCAGTTACCGCTGGTCTGGATACCGTGCATCTGGACGCTGGCCAGCGCGGCGAGAATATCCGGCACGTCCTGCAGGTCCGGCCAGTTGAACTGGATGTTCTGGCGGGTGGACACGTGGCAGTAGCCCTTGTCCCAGGTGCGGCAGACGTGCGCCAGCATGCGCAACTGCTTGCTGTCGAGCATGCCGTAGGGCACAGCGATACGCAGCATCGGCGCGTAGCGCTGGATATAGAGGCCGTTCTGCAGGCGCAGCGGACGAAACTCTTCTTCGCGCAGTTTGCCGTCCAGATAACGCCGGGTCTGGTCACGGAACTGGGCGACGCGCTCGTCAAGCAGACGCTGGTCATAATCCTGATAAACGTACATAGAGGCTCTGGGTAACCTGCTAATTTGTATGGGAATAGAGCGCCACAGGCGCCGGGGGACGCACTGTAGCAAATAAGGGCAGGGGTCGAAAGGATGATGCGGTTATATGGATATGCCGGGTGCCGGCTTATTTGCCGGCAGAGGAGATAACCATATTGACCACGACGATCATGCTGATCACGAAAAGTACCACCAGAACCACATATACGCCGATATAGTCTTTCGGGTCACCCTTGAGAAAGTCACGCTCACGGTTCTTGCCGCTCTGGACCCCAAGCAGGCTGGCCAGCACACTGCCTATGACCTGCAGCAGGTTGGGTTTCTTGTCCGGGGTTTGCTCGCTCATGGCATGCTTCCATCGGGATACACAGGGGATTACGGCGATATGATAGCGATCAGCTCCGGAAAGGGAAGGGTAAAGCCATTGCAAGGCTCGAATACTTGACTAAAATAGTCGGGAATCCGAGTCGAGAGCTGTTTCATGACTGAACCGCTGATTAGCATTACCGAAAACGCCCGTGAATACCTGCGAGATCTGCTTGATCGTCAGGGCTCGCCGGGTATGGGGGTGCGTATTTTTGTCGAGCGGCCCGGAACGCCCCATGCGGAATGCTGCATGGCCTACTGCCCGCCGGGCGAGCAGGAAGAAAGTGACGTGCGCTACGACTACGACGGCTTTCACGCCTGGATCGAGGGCAAAAGCGTCCGCTATCTGGAAGACGCCTCGATTGACTTCAAGAAGGACAGCATGGGCGGGCAGTTGACCTTTCGTGCTCCGAAATCGAGGGTGCCGGATATCGGCCCGGATGCGACTCTGGAAGAGCGCATCAATCACATCCTTTACGCCGAGATCAATCCGAGCCTTGCTGCTCATGGTGGCAACGTCCAGCTACTGGAGCTGACCGAAGACAATGTTGCCATTCTGGAATTCGGTGGTGGCTGTCAGGGCTGCTCAGCGGTGGACATGACGCTGAAGAGCGGTGTTGAGAAAACCCTGAAGGAGCGCGTTCCGGAGCTGTCGGCGGTGCGAGACAAGACCGACCACAGCGTTCGTGATAATGCCTACTTCCGCTGACCGCTAAGGCGGTCAGCGCTGTCTGGATTTAACCGCACTTCGGTACCCGGCCACTTGCGACTGCCTGCTGGTAGTAGGGCAAGGCTGTTTCCATGTGCTTGTTGAGCTCACGGATTCGGGTATCGCCGGACGGGTGAGTAGAGAGAAACTCCGGCGGTGCCTTGCCGCCAGCCGCCTGCATGTTTTCCCACAGGGTGACCGCCTGGCGCGGATCAAAGCCGGCTTTGGCCATCATCTCCAGACCGATCAGGTCAGCCTCGGATTCATGCTTGCGGCTGAACGGCATGCTGACGCCGAACCGGGTGCCAATGCCCAGTGCCGCAAATACTAACTGCTTTTCAGCGGTCTGTTCTCCCGCTAAAGCCTGCAGTAGTTGCATGCCGGTACTGGTGGCCATCTCGATGGAGACCCGTTCATTGCTGTGCTGGGCCAGTACGTGACCGATCTCGTGACCGACCACGGCAGCGAGCTGGTGCTGATTGGTGGCGACATTGAGCAGACCGGTGTGCACCCCCATGAAGCCGCCTGGCAGGGCAAAAGCATTGGCGGTGGGATCTTCAAACAGGTTGATCTCCCAGTTCTGCTGTTTTTCCAGCGTTGCAGTCAGGGCGCTGCTGATGCAGGTAACATAACTGATCTGCTTCTGATTGGTGGATAGCGGCGTTTGTTGCTTGAGTTGCTGATAGGCAGTCAGGCCCATCTGATCCATCTGCGCGGCCGGCTGCAATAACAGTTGCCGGCGGCCCATCGGTGAGGTCGCGCAAGCCACCAGTGCAACTGTGACCACAGTGGCGGAAATCCATTGAACAGCTCTCATTGTCACTACTCCCATTCGCGCAAGTGGCGACGTGCCACCAGCATCATCCAGATTGACCAGGTACCGCTGGACAGCAGAATCATCAGGCCAAAAACAGAAATATCCCAGATAGTTGGTGCCACTCTGCCGGCCAGTAGCAGGCTGCCACAGAGAATGCCGGCAACTGTCAGCGAGGTTTGCACCAGCCGGTACTGTGAACGCTCCAGCCGGCCGACCAGGCGCTCAAGGTGCCGTGGATCAATGCCGCCGCCGGCGGTACCACTGCGCTGGCTGCCCTGCACTGGCGGCGGTGCATACAATCTGTCGACCATATCCAGCGCCCGCATGCTGAGGCTGCGGGCCAGCCGGCCGGGGCTGTAGCGAATCCGCACCATGCGTTTGATCAGCGGCTCGGCTTCGCTCATGACATCGAAAGAAGGGTCAAGTACCCGACCGAATCCTTCCAGCGTGATAATTGCCTTGATCAGCAGGGCGATGTCGCTGGGCAGCACCAGATCGTGGTTGCGCAGCAACGAAGTGATATCAAGCAGCAAGGCCGCGGCATCCAGCTCGGCCAGAGGGATGCCGTAGTAGCGGGTGACGATGTCCTCGATATCCGCAGTAAGCTGTTCAAACTTTACCGGAATGCCATCGGCCCAGGATGCCAGCACCGAGGCACAGCCTTCGGGCTCCTGCATGACCACGGACTTCATGATCTGGACCATCTGTTCCTGGCGGGCGCGGGTCAGCTTTCCAACCATGCCGTAGTCAAGCATGGCAATGCGGTTACGCGGCAGGATCAGGAAATTGCCCGGATGGGGGTCGGCATGGAAAAAGCCGTCTTCCAGCGCCATTTTCCAGGCGACGGTGGCGCCGCGGCGGGCGAGCAGCTTGCGATCCAGTCCGGCATCCTCGATGCGGTCTGTCTGCCGCGCCGGAATGCCTTCGATGTATTCCTGTACCGACAGCGCGGCGGAGGTGTATTCCCAGTACACTTTTGGAACTACCAGCCATTTAAGGCTTTTCATATTCTGGCGGATGCGGTCAGCGTTGCGGGATTCGCTGGTGAAATCGAGCTCGCGGGTCAGCGAGCGTTCAAATTCACGGACCAGATCCACCGGCCGGTAGCGGCGCAGTTCAATTGAGTTGTCGGCGGCCAGCTTGGCGGCCTGATCGAGTAACCGCAGGTCCGATTCAATGCGTGAGCGGATGCCGGGCTTCTGTATCTTGAGTACTACCTGCTCACCATTGCGGGTCACCGCCCGGTGAACCTGGGCAATGGACGCAACGCCGATGGGTTTCGGGTCGATGCTGATGAAAACCTTGTCGACCGGTTTGCCAAGACTTTTTTCAATTTTCGGCAACAGTTTTTCGTACGGCAGGGCGCGGGCATTATCCTGCAGCTTTTCAAACTGCTCGATCCAGTCCATCGGGAACAGGTCGACCCGGGTGGCAAGAATCTGCCCGAGTTTGACGAAGGTCGGGCCCATTTCTTCCAGCGCCCGCCGCAGCCGCTCGCCCGGTTCCATGGTCAGCATGTCGCGGTCGACCGATTGCCGCATCAGTTTGCCGGCCTGCTCGAACGGCGCTGCCATGCCAAGCCGGCGGATCATGTCGCCGAATCCGTACTTGAGCAAAATTCCAGTCAGTTCATTAAGGCGACGCAGGTCGCGACCGGTGTCAAGAATACTCATAACCTGTTCCATCGTACGTCAGAGTGGCTGATGGTAGCGGTATTCGGCATGCAGTGGGAGCTCAGGCGAATGGCGGTGGGCATTGGTAGACCTGCCATTCACCGGAAGCCGGGTGTGTCAGGCCAAGCCTGCAGGCATGCAGCAGCAGCCGCGGAGAGCGGGCCATGATCGCCTCCGGCGCATACAGATCACAGCCGAGAATGGGATGGCCCAGTTCACGCATATGGATGCGCAACTGATGCGAGCGGCCGGTGAAGGGCTCCAGCGATACCAGCGTGCTGTCGCTGTCCGGATCCCGCTGCAGGACGCGGTAACGGGTCAGGGCCCATTTTCCGTCCTGGCTGATTTTCTGTCGTGGCCGATTGGCCCAGTCGGTAATGATGGGCAGCTCTACCTCACCCTCATCCTGCTTTACCAGGCCGGCAACGCGGGCGTGATATTCCTTTTTAACCCGGCGCTCCTGGAAATGACGGGCGATGAATTTCTGCGCGTCGGCGCCGCGGGCGAACACCATCAGTCCGGAGGTGTCCAGATCAAGGCGGTGAATCAGGCGGATGTCATCGTACTGGCCGGCTAGTCGATGCTGCACACAATCCTGCTTGAGTGGGCCACGGCCCGGCACGGATAGCAGAAATGCAGGCTTGTTGACGATCACCAGGGTTTTGTCCGCATGCAGTATCTGCAGCGGCTCAGTGCAGGGTGGCGGCAGGTGAACAGGACGCGGGTCCATCAGGCCTCGACGATAAGCAGGTCCGCCACTGCCGCTTTCGGTGTTGAGGTAGTGCGTTCAACGACCCGGGAGTTAAAGGCTTTTTCGCAGCGCTCGGCCAGCTGGTAAAACGGATCCCGGCCCGGGTCTGCGACCAGAACACGGTTGACGCCGGATTTCAGCGCCCGGCGGATCAGGTTGAACAGAATGGGGGCTAACTCGTCCCAGAAGCAGATGTCCGCGCCGGCAAGGGTGTTGACGGTGCCCAGTTCCTTGCCGCGAAGCTTCTCGAAGCGGCGTTGACGGGTGTCGATGCTGACGCCGTTGAGCTCGGCATGGAGGTGCAGATACGGGAACACACCGTCGTCCGCATCGACACCGATTACCTGTTGCTTCAATCGTTTTGCCGCGAACATGCTCAGTGGCCCCCAGCCGCAACCGAGATCCATCAGAGTGGCACCGGCCGGAGGCGGATTGCGTCTGAGCTCATCCATCAGCAGCCAGCTTGAGTCCCAGACCTTGTCGCCGTGGATACAAGGCGTGGGCAGGTCGCGTTTCAACTTGCGGATCATGGGATGGGCGGGTTTGAGGACGACAATGCCGCGACTATGGATGGCACGCGGGTCATCCCGGGCAATACGAATTGATGGCATGGCAAATTTCCGCTTTTCAGACAGCTTTCAGTGAGCATCAACGCACCTTTTACTTGCTGTTACAGGGCGCTGCAATACGTCACAGTACACGATGTCATCATGCGGTTACACTAATGCCACTTTCTTGGGGGGAGCACATTTGGTTTCCGGTATCCAGTTAGCACGCACAGGCTCGGCCGCCGTTTCCGGCTTGATAGCGGGGCGACGACGCTATCTGCGGGCATTGCGCACTGTAGTGGATGTGGTGGCGTTGTATGGCCGCCATGGCCTTGCGGTCAGGCGGGCCCGTGGTGAGGAGCTGGAGCTGGAGCGGGTGCACTCGGAGGCGGCCGCTGCTGTAGCGCAGCTTTGCCGCCGTAATGGCGCTATCTGGGTCAAGGCTGCCCAGTTTTTTTCCTGTCGTCCGGATGTCCTGCCACCTGCATATATTCTTGCATTGCAGGCTTTGCAGAACGATGCCGAGGCGGTGTCGTTCAGCCAGATCAAGCCGCTGCTTGAGCGGGCCTGGGGGCTGCGCTGGCGTGAGCGCTTCAGCGAATTCAGTGAAATTCCCGCAGCAACTGCATCAATTGCCCAGGTCCATCGTGCCGTGCTGCGCGATGGCCGCGATGTGGCGATCAAGATACGCTTGCCCGGAGTGGTTGAATTGTTCGAGCAGGACGCCAGAGTCTTCCGGTTGCTGGCGTTATTAATGGCACCGCTTTTTCGTGAGCTGGATTTTATCCAGATTACCGAGCAGCTGCTTGAGATGACTTCTGTTGAACTGGATTTCCGTAATGAGGCGGAAAACATGCGGCGCTTCAGCCGTATTCAGCATCCACCACGCATTCGTGTTGCCGCGCTGGTGGAGGAGTTGTCCGGGCCGAATGTGCTGGTCAGTGAATGGCAGCATGGTCACCGCTTGAGAGACTACCTTGATCAACATCCTGATCAGGCCGCGGACCTGCTAACACTGCTATTTACCTCTTATCTGCACCAGGTCACTCGTGTTGGCGTTTACCAGGCCGATCCCCATCCGGGAAACTTCATTGTCAGTGATGATGGTGATATCAGTATTCTTGATTTCGGCACGCTTGGGCGCCTGACGCCGGATGAAGTGCGAAACTACTCCCGCTTGCTGTACGGGTTGATGGGGTTCGAAGGCGACGTTGATATCGGCCAGTTGTTTATCAATGCCGGCTTTGTTGGTGGCAACCCGGACACGCTGCGGGAACTGGCCCAGTACGTACTCAGCGACAGGATGAAAAGAAATGAATTTGGTCTGGCGATGTCGGACCTGCTGGAAAAATTCCGCGAGAACCGGGTGCGTATTCCGGATTCCTATATTGGCATTGCCCGGGTGCTGATTACGCTGGGCGGCTTCCTGATGACGTACAACGTGCCATTTGACTGGACGCCACCGGAGCGCCGGAACACCGGTTGAATTGCCTGCTACCGCTGGGTGCGCAGATTCCAGATGCCTGCGCCGACAATCAGCAGGGTGCCGAGCAGAAAGCTGAAATACAGCGTTTCTCCCCAGAACAGCCAGCCCAGTGTCACCGCCCAGATCACCGAGGTGTAGTTGTAGACACCGATCCGCCCCGGGCTGGCCAGTTGATAGGCATGGGTCATGCACATCTGCGCAGCGGTGGCGATCAGGCCAATGCCGAGCAACCAGTACAGCTGGATCTGGTCCGGCCAGCGCTCATTCCACAGCATTGGCACTGCGGAAATCAGTGTGCTGAACAAACCGAACCAGAATACGATGCGGCGCGGTGGTTCGGAATCCGCCATGCGCCGAATGCTGACCTTGGCAATGCCCATCAGTGCAGCGCTGGCCAGGGCCAGTAGTAGCACCGGATTAAAGGCGCCGGAGCCGGGCCGTAAAATCACGATAACACCGACAAAGCCGAGCAGAATCGCCCACCAGGTTTGCGGCCGGACCCTGTCACCGAGCCAGACCAGGCCGATCAGCGGCAGAAAGAACGGTGCCGTCATTTTCACCAGCACCGCTTCCGCCAGCGTAGCGTGGGCAATGGTATAAAAGAACAGAAACATGGCGCCGACGCCGGTGATGGCGCGTACCAGATGAATGCCGATGCGCTGTGTTTTCAACTGGCCGAGGCCGCCGCGATAAAGCATCGGAAACAGGAACAGAAGACCGAACAGGTTGCGGAAAAACACCATGCTTTCGCTGGACAGTCCCTGATCGGTGAGGTGCTTGATCATTGCCGCCATCACCGCGAGCAACAGCTCGCCGGTGATCAGCATGACAGCGCCGCGGGACGGGTTGTTTGCCAGCAAACGGATGACGCTCCTTACAGCGGGGTGGCCCAGAGATCGTGTTCATCAGCGTCGGTCACGCGCACGCGTAGCCGTTGTCCGGGGCGAACATCGGCAACATCATCCAGATAGACCAGGCCATCAATTTCCGGAGCGTCGGCCTGGCTGCGCGCGATTACGCCTTCGTCCCCGACTTCATCCACCAGCACTTCCAGTTCGCGGCCGATTTTCTGCTGCAGTTTGCGGGCACTGATGCGAGCTTGAACATTCATGAAACGCTCAAGACGCTGCTCGGCAACTTCCGGGTCGACATGGTCGGGCAGGGCGTTGGCCGCTGCGCCCTGCACCGGCGAATAGGTGAAGCAGCCGACGCGATCAAGCCGGGCTTCTTCAAGCCAGTCGAGCAGTTGCTCGAAGTCATCATCGGTTTCACCGGGGAAGCCGACGATAAAAGTCGAGCGCAAAGTGATGTCCGGACAGATTTCCCGCCAGCGTTTGATCCGCGCCAGCGTGTTTTCAGCGTGGGCCGGGCGCTTCATCAGTTCAAGAATGCGCTGACTGGCATGCTGGAACGGAATATCAAGATAGGGCAGTACCAGGCCTTCGCTCATCAGCGGAATGATGTCGTCGACATGCGGGTAAGGGTAGACATAGTGCAACCGGACCCAGGCGCCGAGGCTGCCCATTGCGCGACACATGTCCAGCATTTTGGCTTTCACCGGCATGCCCTGCCAGAAGCCGGTCTGATATTTCAGGTCGACACCGTAGGCACTGGTGTCCTGGGAAATCACTAGCAGCTCCTGCACGCCGGCCTTGACCAGGCGCTCGGCTTCATCCATCACGTCGCCAATCGGTCGACTGACCAGCTTCCCGCGCATCGACGGAATAATGCAGAAGCTGCACTTGTGATTGCAGCCTTCGGAAATTTTCAGGTAGGCATAGTGCCGTGGTGTGAGCTTGATACCCTGCGGAGGCACCAGATCAAGAAACGGATTGTGGTTGGCCAGCGGCGGCACCACCTGATGCACCGCGTTGACGACCTGCTCGTACTGCTGTGGCCCGGTCACCGACAACACCTGTGGATGGACCTTGCGAATGGCATCTTCGTCGACACCCATGCACCCGGTGACGATCACCTTGCCGTTTTCACTGATCGCCTCACCGATCGCCTCCAGCGATTCCGCCTTGGCTGCATCGATAAAACCACAGGTGTTGACCACGACTACGTCAGCGTCCTCGTAAGTGGGCACCACTTCATAGCCTTCGGTGCGCAGCTGGGTCAGAATGCGTTCGGAGTCCACCAGCGCCTTCGGGCAGCCAAGGCTGATAAACCCGACTTTGCCGGGCGTTGCGGTCGGGGACAGTTTTTCAGAAGACATTGCGGGGGCACCGTGTTGGCAGAAGCAGGTTCAGGGGTCACCGGGGTATCCCGGGGCGCTGATTGTACCGCCCGGCCGTGGCGCTGGCCATGAGGCTTTTTCTTGGCTTTCCGGTGCCGGACGCCCTGTCTCTGGAACTGATTGGCGTGCGCGATCAGGCGCTGCAGCAGATGACGGCTATCAGACCGCTGCCGGTGGTGGCGGGCAACTTTCATATGACGTTGATTTTTTTTGGAGAAATCACAGAAGCGAGGATGGAGCAGATCGCTACGGTTGCAGAGCAATTCTGTTCCGGACAGTCAGCCCTGCGCCTGCGCCTGCAGCGAGGTCATTGCTTTCCGGACAGTGCTGGCCGGGTATTTGCGGCCGAGGCTCCGTTGACCAGTGGCCTGTCGCGCTTTCACCGTCTTTTGCAAGAGGCTCTTGCCGAGTCGGCGGGGCGACCATTACGCCCTCATATCACATTGGCGCGGCTGCCGCGCGCGTTTGTCCCGGCTCCCGATATACCGCTGGATCTCGGTTACGAGATAGCGGAACTGTGTCTGTATGAATCAGAGCAGAGTCAGTGGGGTGTGCGCTACCGGGTGCGCCGCCGCTGGCCATTGACGGCCAGCAGCATTTGATCAATCCAGCGTTCGCCAGACCACGGAGGGCTCGCCGGTGATGCTGGCGGCATATTGCCCGGGGCCCATCCCGCGGCTGTTCTCGCTGAAGTACAGGCTGGCGCGGAAATAGAATTCCTTGCCAATGGGCAGCTGCTCAATGGTAAAGCCAACGTTGGGCAGCTGGCCGGGGAAGCGTTCCGGCGGATTGCTGAGCGTGGCATCGTCTTCATAGAGCAGGCGCACGGGACGTTCGAAGCCTTCGAGAAACTCAAGCTGGCCAAGCAGGTCGAATCCGCGGCCGGTGCCAAACCAGAGCCAGTTCTGTCCCTTCAGCGGAGTTTCCACCATAGCCTTTTCGGTATCCGAGAGCTTGCCATCAGTGACGCCAACCTTGTCGCCAGTCCAGCTGGTGACCAGCTTGCCGCCATAAAGCTGGTTACCATCCAGCGAGATAGATAGCGTTGGCGGGGTGAGAATGGTCTTGGCCACTATCGGCAGGGTGAAGCGAGTGTGGATATCGGTTTGCTGCGGCATCAGCAGGAAATAGTTGCGTGCCCGCATTACCGGCACACGGGCTACATGCAGGGTGGTCCTGGCGAATACCACCCATGCCAGCGGTCCCTCCACCACTTCTTCAATGGTTGGTTCAAGATTCTCGTTGGTAAGGGTAATGCGGGCGTTCTCCGAGAACAGCCCGGCGCTCATGCGAATCTTCAGGGTGTCCAGCAGGGTTTCCGGCTGGCCCGACTCCGTCTGGAAGCTTTTATAAAAAAAATCATTCCAGATCAGCATGTTGCCCTGTTTCATGGAGAACGAGTAATCGGTGCTGCGGACCGCCATGCGCTGCTGGTCGAAACGGACATAGCGCTGTGTTGCCTGACGGTAGGCATTCTTGACTACGTAATAGTAAAGCGTCTCGCCTGCCAGGTTTACTTCAAGCTCTCCGACCACCTGTTCCGCCTGATTGCCACTCAGGCGCGGGCCGCCATCGCTGCGCCGTAATAACAGCCGGTGCTCGGCATTGATGATTCCGGGCTCGCCGGCACGACGGGTGGCAGAGTCCCTGGCAAACCAGGGGAAGCCGTCGGTGGAAAACTCCAGCCACTGGTGTGGCACCGGTTCAAGCCGCCCGGATTGCATGCTGAAGAAGCTGAATGGTTCCGGGGCCTGATTGACCAGCCCCGGCAGTTGAGAAGCAGGAATCTGGAATACATGGGCAAGGGCTGTGCACGGCAACAGGGCCAGACAGCAGAGAAACAGTATGAGTCGCAGCATTAATCTGTTCCGCGTCAGAAAAGGGTCGTCAGCACGCTCTCAGAAGCTTTTGATTAACCTAAACCCTGAGATATCAAGCGGCTACTGACAGAAGCTCTTGTTATTGGGAAGCTACTGTTAACGGTTGTACCCGCGCCGTCAATGCCCGGGAGACAAAAGACTACGAAAAACGGGCGAATCCTCCGATTGGCGGGATGTCTAGTTGCGGCCGGAGTTCAGGAAGCTCAGCAGTCCGGTGATGGCGATCTCGCGGGCCTCGCTATCGCGGCGGCCCTTGTACTCCAGTATGCCGGCGTCGATACCTTTCTCCGTGACCAGAATCCGGTGGGGAATGCCGATCAGCTCGGCATCGGCCAGCTTCACGCCAAGCCGTTCCTTTTCCCGGTCGTCGTAGAGTACATCGAAGCCGGCGGCGATCAGCTCGGCGTATAGCCGTTCGCACAGCTCGCCTTCGCGCGGACTCTTTTTCAGATTGAGCGGGATCAGGGCCACGTCAAACGGGGCAATCGATGCCGGCCAGATAATACCGCGGTCGTCATAGTTCTGTTCGATCGCGGCCGCCACTACCCGGCTGACTCCGATGCCATAGCAGCCCATCGGCATGATTACGCTTTTACCGTTTTCGTCCAGTACCTTGGCGCCCAACGCGGCGGAATATTTGGTGCCCAGTTGGAAAATGTGGCCGACTTCAATGCCGCGACGGATAGTCAGGTTGCCCTTGCCGTCCGGGCTCGGATCACCCTCGACCACGTTGCGTAGATCGGCGCTGGTATCAATGGTGAGATCGCGCTCCCAGTTCATGCCGAAGTAATGTTTGCCATCGATATTGGCGCCACTGGCGAAATCACTGCACAGGGCCGCGGCGCGGTCAACAATAAACGGAATCGGCAGATTCAGGGGGCCGAGACTGCCTGGGCCGGCACCGATCAGAGCGCGGATCTCGTCTTCTGTGGCAAAGCGCAAGGGGCTGGCAATTGCCGGATGTTTTTCCGCCTTGATTTCGTTCAGCTCGTGATCACCGCGCAGCAGCAGGGCAACAAAACCACCGCCGAATTCCTCGCTGGCCGCAACGATCAGGGTCTTTACCGTTCTGGTGGCGGGGATATCGAACTGCTCGACCAGTTCGGCAATGGTTTTTGCCTTTGGCGTGTCGACCAGTCGCAGGGCTTCCGATGGCGCCGCGCGCGAGCCGCTGGAAACTGCCTCGGCCAGTTCGACATTGGCGGCGTAATCAGACTGGTCAGAGAAGGCGATGGCGTCCTCGCCGGAATCCGCCAGCACATGGAATTCGTGTGAACCGGAGCCGCCGATGGAGCCGGTGTCGGCCGCAACCGGACGATAATCGAGACCGATGCGGTCGAAAATCCGGCAGTAGGTGCGATACATATCGTCATAGGTCTGCTGCAGCGAATCCATGTTGATATGGAACGAGTAGGCGTCCTTCATGATGAATTCGCGTGCCCGCATGACGCCGAAGCGTGGCCGGGTTTCATCGCGGAATTTGGTCTGGATCTGGTAGAAGTTCATGGGCAGCTGCTTGTAGCTGTGCACTTCGTTGCGGACCAGGTCGGTGATCACCTCTTCATGGGTGGGGCCGAGGCAAAACGGGTTGTTGTGGCGGTCAGTAATACGCAGCAGTTCCGGGCCGTAGGCAGGCGCGCGCCCGGATTCGTCCCATAGCTCCATCGGCTGGACCACCGGCATCAGCACTTCCTGGGCACCGCTTTTATCCATTTCCTCGCGGACGATGCGCTCGACCTTGCGCAGCACCCGCAGACCCACCGGCAGCCAGTTATACAGGCCGGACGCAAGTTTACGGATCATGCCGGCACGCAGCATCAGCTGATGGCTGATAACCACGGCATCAGCCGGAGTTTCCTTGACGGTGGCAAGCAGAAAGCGGGACGCGCGCATGGACAGGTTCCTGGCTGGCTGTGAAAACGGGCCATTTTACGGCAAGCGTGGCGCGCTGCCCATGGCCGCACTGGCATGTGCGGCTGTTATCGCTATGATTAGCGCTGTTTTTTTACCGGAAGCCAGCCGTTCCGGGAAAACCTGGTCCGCCCAGAGTGCTACTCTGGCGGGGCCGGCCATGCTGGGGCTGGCAGACAGTGCCATGTGTGCCGCTATACTTGCCAGCTCGGCTGTCGTTCCGCAGTAATGGAAGTGCGGCTTTTCAGTGAAGGCATCTATGCGCTGCCGGTTATCAAGGAGTCCTGATATGAAAGCAATTTTTATTACTGGTGCTGGCGCCGGCATCGGCGAGGCTACAGCGCGCAGGTTCCATGCCGCCGGATGGTCAGTCGGCCTCACCGATGTCAACGAGGCAGCGCTGGAGAAGTTGGCCGGAGAGCTGGGGGGACGGGTCTGGTGGCGTGCCCTGGACGTCACCGACGGCGCCCGCGTGCGTGCCACGGTCGAGGCCTTTGCCCATGACCATGACGGCTATCTGCAGGTGTTGTTTAACTGTGCAGGCATTCTCCGCACTGGCGCGTTTGAAAAGATTTCGCCGGATCAACATAAAAGCATCATCGATATCAATGTCACCGGGCTGATTAATGTCACCCATGCGGCGTTTCCTTTTCTTCGGATCACACCTGACGCTATGGTGATCAGCATGTGCTCGGCTTCGGCGCTTTATGGTGTGCCGGATTTTGCCAGTTACTCGGCCAGCAAGTTTGCCGTTCGCGGCTTGACCGAGGCCCTCAATATTGAATGGCAAAAACATGATATCCGCGTGCTTGATATCATGCCGCCGTTTGTCAAGACAGCGATGGTGGCGGATAACTATTCGCCTATCATGGACCGTCTCGGTGTTGATCTGGATGCCAGCGATATCGCCGAGGCAGTGTGGGAAGCGGTGCAGCAGGGCGGTGCCGCCAGTCCGGTTCATCGTCCGGTCGGATTGCAGTTCCGCGCCACCATGCTGGCAGCGAAACTGACGCCTGCCGGGTTCACGCGCAGTCTGATACGTTTTCTCAGTCGCTGAGCTTGAGAGGCTGTCAGCGTTCGATCTGATAGATCAGGTCAATGCTTTGCTGGTCACTGCCGGACTGTGCTTCAAGATGCACTCGACGGCTGACGGTATAGCGCAGCATCACCGTTGACAGGGCATCAAACAGACCAATGGCGTAGCGCAAGTACAGGCGATTGCTGATCTGTTTGCCAAGCATCAGGGCGGCATCAGTGGTTTCCCAGTTGCTGCCGACACTGATTTCATCCAGACCAACTTTCTCGCCGATTTTTTCGGTGACGCCGCTGCCTTTTTCGAGGCCATATACCGCCAATGCCTGAGCGATCATGGCATTGTCGGTTTCCGAATTGCCGGACAGCCCCCGGCCGGTGAGCAGCCATGCCATGATCTCGCTTTCTTCCATGGGCGGCGTGGAGGTCAACCGCGCTTCCGGCGATTGCAGTGTGCCGGTGATGGCAACGCCAGCAACTACCTGGGCGCTGGGAATGCGGCGTACCGCGCGAATATCAAGACCGGGGTTATCAATCCGTTGCTGGAATATCAGCAGGCCGCGATCAATCTCCAGATTCTGCCCATAGGCGCGATAGCGGCCTTCATCAATGCGTAGTTCTCCCGTTAGCGCAACTGGCCGGGATGGCGCGGACAACAGCTGCAGATTGCCACCCAGCTTTGCCTCCAGGCCAAAGCCGCTAAACCGTACATTGTTACCCAGCCGCAACATGATGTCGGTATCTACTGCCATCACGCCGGGTTGCTCGGTTGAGGCATTAATAATGATTTCATCATCACTTACCCGTACCGCCATCTCGGGCAGTTGCTGTGGTCGAAGTGCAGCGTCGGTAATGACGATATCCCCGCGCAGTATCAGCAGCCTGGTGGAGCCGCGCAGGCGCAGGTCCGGATCGACCAGAACACGCGCTTCCGGCAGATCAATGGCGAGAAAGCTTTTGCCACTCACAGTCAGGTCGAGTTGCAACGGCAGGCCGGTGGAAAGATCAATATTGCCCCTGGCCCGGAGCGTCCCGGGGCCGGACCCGGCCTCTCCGCTCAAGCTCAGTTCCGGTCCATTGCCGCTCAGCTCGGCGCGGATTCCGCTCAGGGAAAGCCCGGCAACCGGAATGTCGGTGCCGGCATCGCGCAACTGAAGTGCGCCGCTGAAACGTGGCGACTGGCGAGTTCCTGCCACTGCAAGACGACCTTCAAGATGTCCCCGGCTCTGGCGTAATTGCGGCAATATCATCTCCAGCCAACGCAGCTCGCTCAGCGCCAGAGAAAGTTCACCGGATAGCGGTGCTTCCGGTTGCAAGCCGGTTGCCAGATTGGCTCGCGCATACCCGTGATTATTGATGCTGATACTTGCCTGGGCGGTAAGCGTGTCGCCCGTGACCTGTCCGGAAAGTGAGGCTGCGTCAAAATCCAGCGGGTAGGCTTCAGTATCTACTGAGAATATAAGCTGCGCGTTGTGCAGAGACGAGCTGGCCTGGCCTTGCCAGATTCCGGCAGCGGAGCGCGACGCGGTCAGTTTGCTGTCAAGGCTTCCGGAGAGACTGATGTCATGGCCAATAATGGCAGACAAAGGCGCCAGCGCTATTTTGCCAAGAGCGGCGGAGCCGGCAATGCGACCGTTGTCGAAAGAATATTCCAGACAAGCTTCACCGTTTGTATCAGACAGGCACAGTGGCATCAGCACTGTCTTGTGCGGAGATAACTCAATCGGCGAGGGCTGCAACAGCTGCCAGGGCGGGTTTTCCGGCAGGGCCAGACTCAGGCCGGTGATCTCGCCGGCCCAATGCTGCACAGACTGGAATCCGCCCGCCAGAGCGCCATCAAGACGAATGCCTTCCTTCTTTAACACCAGCGCAATGGAGTGGTTGCTGTAGGCGCCGCTCAGTTCAATGGCTGCATGCTCAAGAAGCATACTGTCTCGATGCCAGAGCTCCCCGCTGTTGATGGCAAGCGTCATGTTCGAGGAAGCGGGGCCGAGGTTGTCTGCCTTTAGTGACACACTGGCGAGCAGGTATTCGCGCATGCGCAAGCCTGTGCCTGCAACAGTCATATTAACTTCCGGGGCATTCCGGTATCCGCTCAGGGTCGCCTGGATCTCGGCGGCTCCGTGCAGCTCCGGATGCAAGGCTTGCAAGTTTTTCAGAGAGAGGCTGGCATCACCTCTGATGCGGTCATTGATGCGAACATCGATGTTTGCATGATTGCCAGCGTAGCTGCCATCGCCGTTTACCGAAACAAGGCGTTGACTGACCGCCGCATTCAGGGAGGCTTGCAGCGGGTTGCCCATCAGTTGTCCGTCAATACGGATGCTGTCGGATAGGACGCTCCAGCGCTTGCCGATCACGGAGCCACTAAGGTTGGCTGCCAGTCCGATCTTGCCAGTCAGTTCCGGATGAATCCGGCTGGCATCAATATGACTGTCATTGATAATCAGGTTGAAACCTGCATCATCCGGCTGCCAGTGGGCGCTGCCAGTTGCCTGAACCCGGCTATCCTCTTGTGCGACCGATATCTGCAGCTTGTCTGCCTGTGTCCAGCTGCCTTCGGCAGCAATGCTGACGTCCAGACTGCCAAAATCGGCGGCGTGTAGCGTGGTGTCGAGCTTGCTGATCAGGCGTCCATCGTTTGAGGACAACTCAAGGCTGCCGCGTTGCACAGTCAGGGGTTGCTGTGTTGCTTGTAGCAGTGCAATTTCCTGCCAGTGATGACGGCTGCGGAAATCCATTTTCCCGGAGAATGGTTGGGCATCAATCTTGCTCGATAGTGACGCCGGGTCAAGCAGTTGGTGATTAATGTGGAGATTGTTCAATGAACCGGATAGCTCCGCTTTGCCTGCAAGCTGATCGCTGCCAAATAATTCGGACAGTTTCGTGAAAGCGCTGCGCCAGTGAATATCCGCTTTCAGAGGATAGGGCTGAACCAGTTTCAGCTTTCCATCACTGGCACTGATTTCAGCCAGGTCATGCTGGATCAGAAAGGTGCGAAAGCTCAGGTACTGTCCTGCTGAGATATTTGTACTGGTGACAAGGTCCAGTTTTAGTGTTGTGCGCTCCGGGTGATGCAGGGACAGGCCTTGTAGTCGGACATCATCAATCGTTATGGAAATCGGCAGGCTGAGCTGATCGGGCAGAATAAATGGACCGCTCGCTCCGGGCCGGGCCAGTGACTGGTCTATTCTTACATTGCTGGCGTACAGCCAGTTTGCATGGATCTCGCCGCGCCATAACGCAGCGAAATCCGGTTTGAGTTGTATTGCTTCGCCGTGAATGGTGATTTCCGGCAGTTGATAGTGAAGCGCGCCGATATTCATTCCGGCCAGCCAGGTGCCGGTAACATCATTGGTGGTAAGCGTACCGGGCACATACTGGCAGGCTATGCCGAGCAACCAGCGACTGCCACGTTCAGTGCTGACCAGAATGGCAGCCATCACTTGAACCAGTAGCATGACTATCAGGAGTAGCAGAATCACGCGTCTCACAGGTCTGGCCCCATACTCAGGTGAAGTCTCCAGTTACGATCAGCATCTATCGGTCTGGCCAGATCAATACGAATCGGCCCCAACGGCGACCTCCAGCGAATGCCCATGCCGGCACTGGTACGCAAGTTGGGGGCATTAAAGTCATTGAAGGCGTTGCCGGCGTCGATAAAGACAGCAGGGTGCCAGTGCTTTGACAGGGCGAAATCTGCTTCGATCGACCCGACCAGCAGGCTTCGGCCGCCGGTGACCGCGCCAGCCGTATCGACCGGGCCAAGAGTCTGATAGTCGAAGCCACGGATACTATTATCACCACCGGTAAAAAAGCGAACAGTTGCGGGCAGGGAGGTAACATCCGTGACATTGGTGTGCCCGGCTTCAAGTCTGGCAAGAATGCGGGCCGGGCCAGTGGCAGTGATGCCTTTCATCCATAGTCTGGACTGGATAAACGCTTCCGTGGTCGATATGGAGGGATGGGTGCCGCGGAAGCCTGCGCCAAGCTTCCATCCCCGTCGTGGGTAAACCGGATGGCTGCTGCGAATTTTCTGTATTTGCACGCCCGGCATGACCAGCTCGGATGTCTCGGTCTGATCGGCGACAGTAAAGTTTTCGCGCTCGTAATCCAGTGACCGGGTCAGCACCCAGCCGTTGAGGAAGCCACTGATCAGTCTGCCACCAAGGCGGAACTGTTCGCTCTCCGCGCTTTCATTATTTTCATACTGATACCCGGAAGAAAACATCAGCCGGTCCTGGACCGGGTCGCGAAAGGGAATTTCGTAACTGCTTGTGATTGCTCTGTTCAGCGCGGATATTCGACTGTCAGTACGCCAGCGATGACCATGCCGATTAACGTAGCGGTTTTCATAGCCCAGCCGCAATCTCGGGCCGGTGTCGGTGCTAACGCCTACGCCCGTCATCCAGGCGTGCTGCGGTCGTTCCGTAAGGTATAGTGTTGCCGGGACCTTGCCGGTATCTGTGTCGGTTTTGCCACGCTCCAGTCGCACGGTGGAGAAATAGCCGCTACCGAGAAGTGCCTGTTGGCTGGCCAGAAGTTGTTCGCTGTCCCATGGCTGCCCCGATTCGAAACGCAGATAACGCATCGCCATGCTATCGCTCAGTACATTCTGTTTTAATCTGAACTCGCCGAATCGATAACGCCTCCCGCTGTCGATTGTCAGAATAATGTCCGCAGTCAGCATCGCCGGGTCGACCTCAAGCCGGTGCTCCAGAAGTTGGTGGTCAAAATAGCCTCTTTCGCTGGCGAGTTGCAGCAAGCCGTCACGTAACGACTGGTATTCGTTATGCCTGAGTATTGCCCCTTTCTTAAGCGGGCTGCGCTGGATCAGTTCGGCAAATGCAGGGTCACTTTCGGCATCCCCCTGCAAACGGATATTCACATTGTTGAGCCGAACCGGTTCGCCGGCTTCTGCATCGATGGTTATGCTCCAGCAATTATCAGCTGTATCAGTGCGCAGATTAATCACGGGACGGTAATAGCCAACGGCGCGAGCCGCGCGCTCAGCCTGTTTGAGCAGATTGCGGCGTACCAGTCTTTTTCTGTCATCGCTGGCATGGCACGACTCGTTGCCGACGCTGAGCATGACTTCCAGATTGCGGGTCAGTGCCGGTTGATCGCTGCTGATCTGAAGCTGTGGCCGGGAGTCAGCCGCGAGGGCCTGGTCAGCAACGATCAGGCTGACAAGAAAGATGAAGGCGGCAGTGATAGCAGTGACTATACGCATTGACAGCATCGGGCCATTGTAGCCGTTCAGGGGCGGTCACGATGATAGTGGCTTGCCGACGGCCGCTTTTTTAACCGGCGTTGCAAAGTCCTGCGATGGATGCCAAGTGTCCTTGCTGCGGCAGACACATTGCCCTGATGCTCTTCGAGTACGTGCTGGATGTGCTCCCACTCCAGCCGTTCGAGGGACGGCGGGGCATCGGGCAGCTCCGGCATGGTGGTGGTGTCTTCCTGAAAGGCCTGCAGAATGTCTCCCATGGAGGCGGGTTTGGTCAGGTAGTTGTGGGCGCCCCGGCGAGTGGCTGCAACAGCAGCCGGAATGCTGCCATACCCGGTCAGGACCAGAATCCTGCATGCCGGGAACCGGGCCAGCAAAGGTTCGATCAGGTCCAGCCCGTTATCCTGATCCAGATTCTGATCAAGAATTGCTGCATCGAGCTGTCGTGCAGAGGTCAACACCTCGGCCGCCTGCGCCATGGATGCGCAACGGTGCACCTTGTAGCCATGCCTTGTCAGCCTGTCGCCAAGATGCAAGCGTAATGATTCATCATCTTCCACAAGCAATAACTCGGGATTCAAAGTGGCTCTCCGCTGATTGGCAGCCTGATTCGCGCCACAGTCCACCGGTTTTCAAAAATCAGGTCGAGAGAACCTCCCAAAGCTGCCAGGGAAGCCTCAATCAGGGCAAGACCAACCCCCATGCCCATGTGCCCGTCATCACCGCGATGATGACGGGGGCCATCATCGCTGGCCTGAACAAGCCAGTAATTTGCATCTTTTTCACAGCGTATATCCAGCGTTGCCGCGCCGGCATCGCAGGCGTTATAGCCGATATTGGCGAGAATCCTCTGCCACAATACCGGCGCGCCGAGTAACGGGTCTTGCGGGCCGCGCCAGGTTACTTTCAGAGTCGGAGCAAGCATGCGCAGATTTTTCTGCAGATCCGCAACCAGGCCGGAGAGAGGTTGTGCTATTGCATCACTCGGCGAAATCCGCGGCTTCAATATCGAGGCCATTCTCTCGGCCAGCGAGCGAATCTGCTGCCAGTCTTTTTGCAGCTGCGCTGCGTTGGCCGGTGGCGGATCATCGGTTAGCAGCATCAGGGTTGTCAGCGGGGTATTCAGCTCATGGGCGCGGTCAGCAAGGCCGGCGGCAATCTGGTACATGCGCTCTCTTTGCAGGCCTATGCTTAATGCCATTGCCTGTTGCTGCCGAGTGCGCCGACTGGCTTGCTGCAGCGCCTGCCCCAGTATCGAGAACATCACCACCAGAATAGCGAAAATCAGCCACATGCCGATTTCATGAGTATGGCTGACGTCATGCAGGCCGTGCAGGTGATGGCTGTCCGGGGGACGTCGCCAGGTGCCTGCGGCGGCATAGCCGGTAATTGCCAGTGTGGCAAGCAGAGCGTTCCCGGCCGGCGGCAATGACAGGGCGGCCATCAGCACCGGTAGCAGCAGGTAGAAAATAATCGGGTTGCCAGTGCCGCCAATCTGGTAGAGCAGCCCGAGAAAAAGCAGTACGTCCAGACAGAGTTCGAAAGTCAGCCAGCGCGACTGATGCCGCTCTTTTGCATGACGAGTGACAAGAAACAGCAGGGACGGGCACCAGAGCAGCAGCAACCAGAACAGGGCCGTTACTACGGGCAGTGGCGTGATGGCGTGGGACCAGGCCAGGGCAAATGCCAGAGCCAACACCATAATCAGCAGCCCGCGCAGCATCACCAGCCGTTGCCGCCAGACGCGAGTGGAAGCGGGAGATAATGCTGTCATGACAAGTCGCAGTGTGGCCAGGTGGAGAGCATTCTAACCGGATAGCAGGCTTGGGCGCCTGCGGCGGAATGACGCAGTAATCAGGGTTTGATGGCAGTTCCGGAGAGCATAAAACCAGCCAGTTTCGGCAGCTTCGGATGTTGCCACCTGCTGAGGTTGCTGGTGTCGAAGCCGGATTCGCTGAAAAGAGACAGAGTGTCACGGCTCAAGTGGCAACCGCAGGCCATTGGAGTCCATAGTGGTTCTATCAGCTTTTGACTGCGACGCCAGACAGGCTTCTCGTGGGCAACATGTTCAAGCACCAGCAGAACACCGCCTGGTTTCAGCACGCGCAGCGTTTCCCGCGCGGCAGCTTCGGCATCCGGAATGGTGCAGAACACCAGACAGGCGATTACGCTATCGAAGTGATTGTCAGGGTAGGGAAGGTTTTCGGCCCCGGCCTGAGTCAGGTGAAATCGCTCCGGGTTGGCGTGAGCGAGGGCAACGGCGCGAGCTTCATTGAGCAGGGCGTTGGCCGGTTCTATACCGTGTATCTCGCTGGCCTGTTCAGAGTAGTAGGGGAAGTTGGCGCCATTGCCTACGCCGAGCTCCAGAACGCGACCACTGGCAGAGCCAACCAGGGCAGCCCGGTCCGGGGCCAAAGGGCGGGTTGCCCAGTCGAGCAGCCTCGGGAACACCCTGTCTTCATACCAGCTGAACATAGATCAGTTACGTTCCGGCAGTTTGTACTTGTCGGGGTTGTCAAGCATATCCATGGTCAGCATTGGAGCGCGAACATTGGTCAGATTGCGGTCAGTCGTTCGGATAAATTTGCGACGGTCTTTCTCGAAGCTGCGGAAGCTGCGGTAATTCAGAGCGTACAGCTTGATTTCCTGCAGTCGCTTGTAGGCATACATGGTGTCCAGCGCGTCCATGGAGAACTGTGGCTGCATCATCGACGCTTCTTCAAACAATGCCATGGCCTCGTTCAGGTTGCGGTTCTTGTTCATGTAGATAAGCGCATTGCCATGTTCGTAGGCAACAATCGGGATATCCGGGGTCAGCTTGCGGGCCATGCCGAAAGAACCGCCAACCACTGTCGAGCGGGCGTTATAGGTCATCCGGCCGGTAAATTTGCCGACCCGGCGCATAATGCCTGCGTCGACACCGGCACGGAAGGCGTGTCCAAGCGGATGGTCTGGCACCAGGGCAGTGATGTGATCAGAGTTGCCCTTGATCTTGCCGATATAGCGACGTGCGATAACAATCGGGATCGGTGACTCTTCCGCAATGCGGGCAAGCGCATAGGCGTAACCAAGTCGAACGGCAGCGGCCAGCGTCTTGATTTCCGGATCTTCCTCGATTTCAGTAATCTGGTCGAAGTAGTATTTGGCCCGGTTGGCGACATCCTGTAGCAGCATGTACTTGTCGCTCTGACGTTCGGTCAGATAGATGGCCTGCATCAACTGTGAAAACAGGCCGGGAATCAGGCCAATCGGGCCCATCTCGATGCCTTCGTTGCGAGCGGCCTGAAAATCACCGGCAAAGAACTTGCGCCAGACCTCTACATAGCGCTTTTCCAGCTTGTTGAAGTCGCCGTCGAAATCCTTGATGCCTTCAAGAATAAACGGATACTTCTCCGACTGCTTGCGGAGGTACTCGGCGGATGGGTAGGGAATGCGCAGTCCGCGCATCAGGTAGTCCCATTTTTCCTTGATCTGGGCATCCGTGTAGGTAAACACCCGCTTCTCAAACGGCGGCTCCGCCCATTTCACCAGAAAGATGCGCTCATCTACCGGGATGTCTTCAATGGCGAGGTCCTCTGCTGTGACCTCGTCCATCTCATCATCAGCCTCCTCGTCGTCGTCACCGGCAGCGTAGCCGTTGAGGGAGAACACACAGAGCATCAGTAGCACCAGCAGGCGCCAGCGGGACATTTCCTGATATCGCATCGGCTTCGCGCTCATTTTCTCGTTGTTGTGATTATGTCCGCCCACGATTGCGGAAGTATGGGCATACCTTGCCATGAGGGATGGGTTTTGACCAGACCTTCTCGGGTCGGCAGGGTGTGGTGCCTTTACTGTGGCAACTTTTGTCCTGTCATGAGCAGCCCGGGCGTCAGTGTCCGCCTGCCTGGGTCAGGATGTCTGCGTATTCGGCGCTTTGCTGGTGGTCTGAAATGGTCTCAAGCAAGGTCCTGCCGTCCGGTCCGGCGGCATTCAGGTTACGACCCTCGGCGAGGAAGAATCCCAGAAAACGCCCAAAATCCTGCGCCCGCAGACTGCGGTAGGCGCGCAACAGGCTGTGATAATCCGGGTTCATGCCTCTCTCCGGCAGGGTGTGCAGGAAGGCCTGGACCTGTTCGTCGGTCATCGGCTCGCCGATCACCTGTTTTTTGTCCTTGCGTGCCATAAGTGGATTCTCGCTGGGTCAGAGGGGCGCCATTATAGGGATAACCAGCGGGTGCACAAACTGGCTGGTGCAGCGCACAATGCAGGCACGCATCCGGCGGGAGAACCGGTTTATGAGTGGTTTTGAAGACTATCTGGACAAGCTCTGGCTGACTCTGTTCGGCAAGGGCGTAAGAGGATTGTCGGCTCCGGACGAGTTGCGCCGACGCAGTCTGGATCGGCGCACCGTCAGGGCCCGGGAACTGAGGGAGATCGCCCGGGTACAGCACGAGCTGCAGGGGCTGGTAGAAGGTCGCCTGCGGATGACCCGTGACGGCAATTTGCGTGAAGCAGCGGATGACGAGTTGATGCAGGGGGTCAAGTTGAACTCTGTGATTGTTGCCGCCGGGTTCGATGACCCGGTGGAGTCTCTGGATACCGCCCGGTTGCTTCGCCAGGCCGATCGCGACGGTGCCATGCGTGCGGTGCGACGTGATCTTGCCATTCGGCATATCGCCATTCTTGCCGAGGAGGAGTGTCGCAATCTTCCTCTTGAGAAGATATCCAGAGTCCAGGTGGATCCGGACTGGCTGGTGCGATGGCGCGACGGTGCCCAGGACGCGGTGTCAGTGCAGCTGAAGCGCTACTGGGCGCGGCTTTTGGCGGGTGAAGTGCTGAAACCCAGCACCTATTCTGTACGGACCATGGAATTTTTGCGGACCATTTCCAGAGCTGATCTGGAAATGATAAATATCTGCGCAAGACTGTGTTTCGACGGATTCATTTACCGTAACCCGGGGACCTATTTTTCACCGGAACTGCATCAGCCGATGTTTGAGCAGATGGAAGAGTTGGGCTTGTTACGCGGTGTATATGGTCGCCCGGAGTCCTGGACCATGACGTCCACCACTGAAGATGACTTCAGCGCCATGCTGGCCTGTTCCAACAAAGCCATCTTCGTTGAGGGCGGCAGTGCCAGGGATGATTTCCGTCTCCCTGTGTATCGGCTTACCCGATTTGGCAGGGAAGTGCTGTCACTGTGTCGGGTGGATGCGGATATGGCCTATATGCTCGCAGTGGCCGGAGAGCTGAAGAAAAAAGGCTTCACTGTGCGCCTCGGCGATTGGGTAGGGGACGCCGGTCAGGGCCTGTTTGCCGAGCGAATGGCAGTGTAGGTCCCGTTGCGGGCAACAAAAAAGGCGGGAAAACCGCCTTTTTTGTTGAGCCACGGCAATGCTTACTGCGCCATGTCTTTCATTTTCTTGAGCGGGCGAACCTTGACCTGAACAGAAGCTGGCTTGGCCTTGAAGGTGGTCGGCTCCTTGGTGATCGGGTGGATGCCCTTGCGTGCCTTTTGTGCCGGCTTGTGCTTGGTGACGATTTTGAACAAACCCGGCATGGTGAAACTGCCGGCACCGCCTTTCTTCTTCAGGTGGCCTTCGATGATCAGGTTCAGCTCTTCCAGAACCGACGACACCTGCTTGCGGCTAAGCTCGGTGCTCTCGGCAATGGTGCTCACCAGCTGGGTCTTGCTGACCGGGTCAGCGTACAGTTTGGCTTTCTTCGGCGCAGCCGGAGCAGCTTTGGCTTTGGCAGCGGCTTTCTTTGGTGCGGCCTTGGCTTTTGGTGCGGCCTTGGCTTTGGCTTTCGGTTTTGCGGCAGCAGCTTTTTTCTTGGCAGCCATGATGGTGTGTACCCCTTTTATAGTCCGATTGGATGTCTCGACCCACCCGAAGGATATCCGTTCCCGATGCTACCCCGAAGATCTGGTAGCTGAGGGGCCGTCCCCCGCGATGATTCCGGGCTAGTTATATGCCAAGGACTCGTTACCGGCAAGCACTGAACAGGGCTTTTTTCCCGTATTTTTGCCCTTTTTCCCTGATGAGCCGGAATAGCGCATGGCCGCTTGTCGTTGCACCAGGGGCCGGCATAGCTGACGACGTCCTGAGTCGCTATACTACGCCGCCTTTGCGGCTGCCCGCCGCATCCTGAAAAAAAACGAGCGGATTCAAAGTTATGCGTAGCCATTATTGCGGTGATTTGCGTGCCTCCCACGACGGCGAAACGATAACCCTGTGCGGTTGGGTGCACCGTCGCCGGGATCATGGTGGAGTGATCTTCCTGGACGTGCGTGATCGCGCCGGACTGGTGCAAGTGGTGTTTGATCCGGATGCGGTGGCTGCATTCGAGCGCGCGGATCGGGTTCGCAGTGAGTACGTAATCCGTGTTGAGGGCAGAGTGCGGATGCGTGATGAGGCAGTTCGTAATGCGCGCATGCCGACTGGTGATATCGAGGTGCTTGGTCTTGCTCTGGATATTCTCAATACGTCTGACACACCGCCGTTTGAGCTGGACGAGTTTGGCGGTGCCGGTGAAGAGATCAGGCTCAAGTACCGCTATCTGGATCTGCGTCGCGCGAATGTGCTGGAGAACTTCCGCTTCCGCTCGAAGCTGAGCCATGCGGTGCGCAACTATCTGGAAGAGCAGGGTTTCATGGATGTGGAGACGCCGATCCTGACCCGTGCTACCCCGGAAGGTGCGCGCGATTATCTGGTCCCCAGCCGGACCCATCCGGGCAGTTTCTTTGCATTGCCGCAGTCGCCGCAGCTGTTCAAGCAGCTGTTGATGGTGGCGGGCTTTGACCGCTACTACCAGATTGCCAAGTGTTTCCGCGACGAGGATCTGCGTGCAGACCGGCAGCCGGAGTTTACCCAGATTGATATCGAGGCTTCGTTTGTCGACGAAGAAACCATTATGGGGGTTGCCGAGGGTATGGTGCGCCGGGTATTCCGCGACCTGCTCGGTATCGAGTTCGGCGAGCTGCCGCGCATGCCGTTCAGTGAAGCGATGCGACGGTTTGGTTCCGACAAGCCGGATCTGCGTATCCCGTTGGAGCTGGTTGATATTGCCGACCTGATGGATGGCGTTGAATTCAAGGTATTTGCCGGTCCTGCCAAGGATCCGAAGGGGCGCGTTGCTGCCCTGCGGGTGCCGAAAGGTAGCGAGCTGTCGCGCAGCCAGATTGACGAGTACACGAAGTTCGTTGGTATCTATGGCGCCAGAGGGTTGGCCTATATCAAGGTTAATGATCTGGCCGCCGGTACCGAGGGCCTGCAGTCGCCGATCCTGAAGTTCCTCACGGAAACTGCCATCACTGGCATTATCGAGCGTACCGGGGCACAGAATGGCGATCTGATTTTCTTCGGTGCTGACAAGGCCCGCATCGTTAATGAAGCGCTTGGTGCGCTGCGAGTTCGTCTTGGCCATGACCTGAATATGCTGGAGGCCGACTGGGCTCCTTTGTGGGTGGTCGATTTCCCGATGTTCGAGGAAAACGATGACGGCTCCTGGGCAGCACTGCATCACCCGTTCACCATGCCCAAGTGCAGCCCGGAAGAGCTTGCCTCGGATCCCGGTGCGGCGCTTTCAAAGGCCTACGATCTGGTGCTTAACGGCACCGAGCTTGGCGGCGGCTCTATTCGTATTTTCAACCCGGAGATGCAAAACGCGGTCTTCAAGGCGCTGGGTATCAGTGATGCAGAGGCGGCGGAGAAGTTCGGCTTCCTGCTGGATGCGCTTCGTTTTGGTGCGCCGCCGCATGGTGGGCTGGCATTCGGCCTCGACCGCATGGTGATGCTGATGACCGGCAGTGAATCGATTCGTGACGTCATTGCATTTCCGAAAACCCAGACTGCAGCCTGCATGATGACCCATGCACCCTCGCCGGTGGAGGCCAGGCAGCTGCGCGAAGTTGGTATCCAGGTGCGCAAGGTCGAGGCTGACAAGTAAGCCCTCTGTCTCCTGCGCCACGGCACTGATTGCGGGTTGCCATCAGTGCTGTGGCGTAGCACCATCTGTACTGGTCGTCTGCATCGGGCTGCGGCCAGTCTGGGGATCGTACGGGGGTTTCGATGAATCGTTCTTTCTTTCCGGTAGCGCTGCTGGCGTTGCTGTCTGTCGCGTTGTTGAGTGGTTGTCATACCCGTCGTTATCTGCCTCCGGACGGCCAGATGGCTCCGAACGTGGCGCCGCCACAGGAGCTGGCGGCTTACTCTGGTTCAGTCAACGCGGGCCAGCTCCGTATGATGGGCGGGTTTGATAATGCCGGGGATCAGGCGGCTCTGAGTCGCGGCTGGAACGAAGCCGGCAAATGGTTTGCCAGCAGTGGCAGCGAGTATCAGGTCGCGATCAACGTTAAAAAAACCGACACCAAGGGGGTCTGGACCTTCTGGACCTATCTGCTGACCCTGTCTTTGCTGCCTTACGTTGAAACCAATACTTTTGAGAGCACGCTGGAGCTTCGTTCCGGTGAGGACGTGCTGTTTACAAATACCGACTCCTTTGTTGTCAAGGAGGCGTTGTCGGTGTATTTCCCGACTCCTTATTTTGTTGGTGTGCAGGGCAAGGGGCCGTTGTATGACCTGACCCGTGACCAGCTGAACCGTCATGCTCTGGCACTGGGCCAGCATATTGCCGACAGCCGTGGTGCCTATGAGGCGGCGGTGCGTGCCGGAACAGTGGCGGCGTACCGCAAGTATCTTGCCGATAATCCGACATCGTTCTTCCGCGTGGATGCGCTGCAACGGCTGGCCGGGTTGGCGCCTGCCCGCAACACTCTGGCATTCCATCGCGAAAACCTGGCTCTGGATAGCCGCTATCGGCGGTTTATCCCGCCGGCGCAAGCGGTCTGGTTTATCGGCCCTGATGGCATGACCGTGGCTGATGTGCTGGAAAAACAGCGTCACGAAGACGCCGGTTTACTGGCGTCGCGTATTCGTGCCGGCGGTCAGCCGTACAAGGTGTTTGACGATGAGGAAATTGTCGAGCTCAAGCAGGGCGGTCTCAAGTCTGCCCTGATTGCGGCGATGCTGGATGCTTCCGCAGGAACCGCCGCTCCGGTCGCCGCACCTGCTGCTGCCCCGACGATCGGCGGTGCGTTGATGAACTCCCTGTCTGCCCAGCCGGCATCGGCGCCCGCCGCAGCGCCTGCGGCGCCAACAGCGGGGCAGGTTGCGGCGGACTGCGCCAAGCGCTTTGCGGCCATGAAGGCCTGTGAGCAGATCCCGTCCTTCGGCAGCAATATTTGCAAGGCCCAGGTGCGGAAAACCTACAATCATCTGGTCTGTGAAGTCATCCAGTAACCTCGGGGCACTGGACATCCGGCCAGCAGGCGGGTACAACTGACCCGCCTGCCTTCTGTTTATATGTGACCGCTCTGTCATGACCCTGATTCTTGGTATTGATCCCGGCTCCCGCCATACCGGCTATGGTCTGGTCCGGCAGTCGGGTGGCTCTCTGAGCTATGTGAGCTGTGGTACCGTCAGCACCCTGTCGCAGGACATTCCTTCAAGGCTTGGCGAGATCTTTTCGAGCCTGTCGGTTGTGGTTGCCGAGCATGGTCCGGCGGAAGCGGCGGTGGAGCAGGTCTTCATGGCGCGTAATGCCGATTCCGCGCTGAAGCTGGGGCAGGCCCGGGGCGCCGCGTTGTGTGCTCTGGTGCAGGGCGGAGTGCCGGTGTTTGAATACTCGGCCCGTCAGGTCAAGCAGGCGTTGGTGGGCAAGGGCAGTGCGGAAAAAAGCCAGGTGGCGCAGATGGTGCGTTACCTGCTCAAGCTGGATAAAGTGCCGCAGGCGGACGCGGCGGATGCCTTGGCGATTGCGATTTGTCACGCGCATATGCGCCTGAGCCTTGCGCGGATTGCCGGGGCCACCGCAGTAAGGGGAAGAAGGGTCAGATGATCGGACAACTGCGTGGAGTGCTGCTCGACAAGCGAGCGCCCTGGCTGCTGCTGGATGTTGCTGGTGTTGGCTACGAAGTCGAAGCGCCGATGACGGTGTTCTATCAGCTTCCCGAGCCCGGCGCCGAGCTGGTTCTGTTTACTCATTTTGTTGTTCGAGAAGATGCCCAATTGCTTTACGGGTTTTGTTCCCGTTTTGAGCGTGAGTTGTTTCGTGCCCTGATCAAGGTCAACGGTGTTGGCCCGAAGATGGCGCTGGCGATTCTGTCCGGGATGGAAGCCGAGCGGCTGGTTCGCTGTATCGAGTTGCAGGACAGTTCAACGCTGGTGAAAATTCCCGGCGTTGGCAAGAAGACTGCGGAGCGGCTGTTGATCGAAATGTCTGACCGGCTGGGTAAACTTGATGGCGCGCCGGTAACGCTGCCGGGCCAGCGGCCGGCGAGCTTGCCTGCCGATGCGGTGTCTGATGCAGTGGCGGCGCTGGAGAGCCTTGGTTATCGCTTGAAAGACGCTCAGGCCGCCGTGGCCAGAGTGGCTGATGCGGATTCGCTCTCCAGTGAAATGCTGATTCGTCAGGCGCTGAAAAGTCTGGCTCGTTAACCGGACCTTTAAAGAGCACTAGTATGACCATCGACCGCATTATTTCCGCCAGTACGCTTGAGCATCAGGAAGATCAGATCGAACGGGCCATCCGCCCGGCCAGCCTCAGTGATTATCACGGCCAGCCGAAGGTGCGCGAGCGCATGGAAATTTTTATTGATGCGGCGCGCAAGCGCGGCGAAGCGCTGGATCACACTTTGATCTTTGGTCCGCCAGGGCTGGGCAAAACCACGCTGGCGCATATCATCGCCAGAGAGATGGGATCAGAGCTGAAAAGCACTTCGGGGCCGGTGCTGGAAAAAGCAGGGGATCTGGCTGCCATTCTGACCAACCTTGAACGTGGCGATGTCCTGTTTGTCGACGAAATTCATCGACTTTCTCCGGTGGTAGAGGAAATTCTCTATCCGGCGCTAGAGGACTACCAGCTCGATATCATGATCGGTGAAGGGCCCGCAGCACGTTCCATCAAGATTGAGCTGCCGCCTTTTACTCTGGTGGGTGCAACTACCCGAGCCGGATTGCTGACCAGTCCGTTGCGGGATCGGTTTGGTATCGTTCAGCGGCTGGAGTTTTACTCTACGGAGGACCTGACCGGTATCGTCAAACGCGCCTGCGAGATTTTTTCCCTGTCAGTGGATGATGATGGCGCCGTCGAGATTGCTCGTCGTGCCCGCGGCACACCGCGTATTGCCAACCGTTTGCTGCGTCGGGTTCGCGATTATGCCGAAGTGCGTGGCGATGGCCGGATCAGTGGCGCGATTGCCTGTGCTGCGCTGGATATGCTGGAGGTGGATTCCTGCGGGCTGGATGGCAACGACCGCCGTTTGCTGCTGACCATGATGGAAAAATTTGACGGTGGGCCGGTCGGGCTGGAGTCTCTGGGCGCGGCCCTGAACGAGGATGCCGGCACGCTGGAGGAGGTGGTCGAGCCTTATCTGATCCAGCAGGGTTTTATCCAGCGCACGCCCCGTGGTCGTCTGGTGACCAATAATGCCTGGCGTCATTTCGGCCTGAAGCCGCTGCGTGCCAGCACTTCCGGAGATCTGTTCGAGACATGACCGAACCAGCGTTTCGTCTGCCCATCAGGGTTTATATCGAGGACACCGATGCCGGCGGTATCGTCTATTACGTCAATTATCTGAAGTTCATGGAGCGCGCCCGTACCGAGTGGTTGCGAACGCTCGGCTACCACCACTATGCGCTGGCCGGGGACAACTTTCTGTTCGTGGTGCACTCCTGCTCGGTCCGCTATCATCGCCCGGCGCGGATTGATGACGCAGTTCAGGTCACTGCCGGGTTGCGTCGTCTGGGCAAGGCAACACTGGATTTTATTCAGCAAGTCTGGCGCGATGATGAACTTCTTTGCGAAGCCGAGGTCCGTGTGGCCTGTGTCTCTGCTGGCGATGTCCGGCCCAGAGCGATGCCGAAAGCGCTCTACCTCAATATCAAGAACACTCTCTGAACTGGATAAAGGAGCCGCTCGATGGTCGAGCAAGACAGCATGTCAATTCTGAGCCTGATCGGGAATGCCGGTCTGGTGGTACAGCTGGTGATGGCGGCGCTGATGCTGGCCTCGGTGGTGTCCTGGGTCATGATCGTGGTGCGCTTCCGGGTGTTGAGTCGGGCCGGCAAGGCCGGCGCGGCTTTTGAGGAGCGGTTCTGGTCCGGCGAGGACCTGTCGACGCTATACAATCAGGTTCGCAAGGCGCCTGACGAGGACGCCGGCCAGGAAACTATTTTTCGCGCCGGCTTTGAGGAGTATGTTCGTCTTGCCAAAACTTCCCGCGACGCCGACGCGGTGATGGAGGGTGCGCAGCGAGCCATGCGTGTAGCCCTGCAACGTGAGCAGGCGCGGCTCAATAAAAGCCTGCCATTTCTTGCTACGGTCGGTTCCACCAGTCCTTACATCGGTCTGTTCGGCACCGTCTGGGGCATCATGAATTCATTTCGTGCACTTGCGCATGTGTCTCAGGCAACGCTGGCGGTGGTCGCTCCTGGTATCGCTGAGGCACTTATTGCCACGGCAATGGGTTTGTTTGCTGCTATTCCTGCCGTGGTGGCCTATAACCGCTATGCATCGCTGACTGATGAGCTGGTCGGAGAGTGCGAGATGTTTGCCGAAGAATTTTCCTCGCTGTTGCACCGTCAGGCGCACAACGGGGAGCATCGGTAATGGCTTCCATGAAGGTTCGTTCGCCGCGCAAGCTGGTGGCCGAGATTAACGTGGTGCCTTACATCGACGTTATGCTGGTGTTGCTGGTGGTGTTCATGATTACTGCCCCGATGATGACTCAGGGTATCAACGTGGATCTGCCGCGGACCAACAGCACACCGCTGGACAGCAAGGATCAGGAGCCAGTGATTGTTTCCATCAAGAAAGATGGCAGCTACTTTATCAATGTCGGTGGTGATGCCCGGAAGTCGGCGAGCCTGGATACGGTGAAAGGGCACGCATTGCGCATTCATCGCAACAAACCGGAGACCCTGTTTCTGCTTGAGGGCGATTCTGAGGTTGCCTACGGCAAGGTGGTGAGCTTGATGTCGGCGCTACAGGGTGCCGGTATCCAGAAAATCGGTCTGGTAACGGAGCCCCCGGAAAAGTGATCGGACGTGATCTGGGGC
>JBECKT010000009.1:0-12143 GCA_040235405.1 Alcanivoracaceae bacterium | reverse complement strand
GTCTTTGGTGAAGGTGACGTCACACTCCAGGATACCTGCACCCATCTTCGCAGCAGCAACATAGGACTCTTTGGTATGCTCCGGGAACTGCATCGGCGCACCACGATGACCTATAGAAAAATCAGATCTGAAGAAAGGGCCCTTCTCGCAGGCTTTAAGTGACTCTTTCAGTTCACCCTCATCCATATCTTCGATCAGAAAAAACGGACGAGGCCCCAACTGAACAGAATGCGGCGAACTACCATTGTTGATGCTATCCATCGCAGCATTTTTCGGCTTTGCAACGGCAACATGAGATGTTGCCATGACCACCATAACAGCAGCCAGACCAGTAGTAAGTTTCATAAGTCCCTCCCTTGAAAATGCCATTAGAGGGAGCAATTATCAGGGTGCTTTATTGCGCAACAATTAAGCGATTCTTATGCTTGCATGAATGGCAGGTGTAGAAATAATGACGATTCGTGACACAATTTTGCGACAGATTTACCAGTCTGGCAGGACTTGAGCGTGCAATGGTTGCATGGCGCATGTTTTAAGGGCACTCAGGCACTATCGCTCCTCAAGGTTCAAGGGCACTTCAACCGCGCCGCATGTGACGGCTTTTTCAGCCCTGCGCTGGCTCAGTATGTCGGTGTCTGGCGCACCACTGGCCGGGCAGGCGCCGACCGCGGCACTGTCTGCAGCGGGCATGCCATAGCGGTTGACCAGTTCCGCAAACAGAACCTGGATGCGTGATTCGCCATCAAGCAGCTGTTGTATCCGGCTCGTCTCAAATGCGGAGCTTTCCGGAAGCAGAGGGTCAGCCAGAATTGCCCCCGAATCCTGCTCCGGTGATGCCAGCGATGAGCCGCGTACCGGAGCGCCGCCGTTCCAGTAAAGATTGCTTGCCAGTGTCACGCCCTGTGCATGGCCGGCGGGAATTTCTGATAGTAGACCCATGGAACCGCTGGGGTCACTCCAGATATTTCCCTGAAACGACAACCGTCGATTTACCGGGTTGCTGCCCTCGCGATTGAGACGCATGGCAAAACTGGAGGACGGCAAGTCGCCGGTTATGGTGTTGTGCCGAAATATCACCTGCTCCACGCCTTTGGCGCCAAATGCGGCGCGCATACGTTGACCGCTGTCGCCCACCATCAGATTGTTTTCGATCAAAATGTCCCGAGCTTCGTAATAGGGCTTACCGTCTTCCCCGAGCAGGATGAAGTTATGGCCAGCGGAGCCCTGCCAGTTGATAAAAACGTTGGCACTGATATTAATCCGGGAGGCGCCGAGGAACGGGTCTTCCTGGTTATTGCTGTCCTTGACCACGATATAACTGGAGCCCTGGCCGATATCCCGGTTGCGATCCGCCGAATAAGCACTGGCAAAAATATTATTACGGATGGTGACGCCCTGCGCGCTGTTGACATCGATATGTTCATCACTGGCGCCCTGGTTATAGAACAGATTGCCTTCCACCAGAATGTCGTAGGCGCCGTTGTTGATCTTGAGAAGGTCGTTGTTGAAGCTGTCGTGGATAATGTTGTCGCGTAGCGTGATGTTGCGCACCTGATCTGATCCGCCGCCGTCAATCTGGATCACCAGTGGCTGCGCCTCCCGGCTGGCGTGGCGAATTTCAAAACCCTCAAGGGTGATGCCACTGCACCCTCTGTTTGTATGAAAGCATGCTACGGCCAGCCGGTCGTGGATAATGCGAGCCTGATAGGGGACTTCCGAGCGGATGGTGACGCCCTGGGTGAAGTTGCCGACCAGTCGCACCCGGTGATGAATGTCGCCGGGCCTTACCAGTAACAGGCTGCCGTCCGGTACCGCCAGCAAGGCCTCGTCAATTCTGGCAAATGGCTTGTCAGCGCTGCCAGTGCCGCCCCACCGTTTCGGTGTGTGGTAATCGACGTAATAGGTAGCCGCCTGCAATGAACTGACTCCACAGGCGGATAACCAGACCAGCAACCATGCGATTCGCTTCATGCTGTGTTGCCCCGCTTCCTCGCCGTTTGATAGTACAGCGTTTCATATTCATCGGTCATGCGACCAAGGCCGTAGTGCTCGCTCGCCAACTTGCGGGCACTCAGACCCATGGCGCGCAGCTCATTGCCGCTGCGCGCCAATTGCAGCCAGCGCGCCAGCATGCCGTCGATATCCTCGCTCTCAGCCAAAAAGCCGGTTGCACCATCACGTACAATTTCTGGCAATCCGCCAACGGCAGTGGCAATGACCGGGCGCGCGCTGGCCATTGCTTCGATTGCAACCAGTGGCAGCCCCTCTGACAGTGAGGTGAGGCAGAACCAGTCGAAGCTCTTCATCAGTTCGGCGATGTCGGAGCGGTAACCCGGAAAAGTGACCTGTTTGTTCAGTCCAAGCTCGCCAGCCAGCGCCTGCAGCTGTTCCTTGCAGGGGCCATCGCCAACGATTGACAGATGCGCGTCTGGATAGTGTTCGAGAAAACGGGCATGGACCTTTAAAAGCATGGCCTGATTCTTGACGGGCGACAGTCGCCCCACATGACCAATGTGCCAATTACCGCTGGTGCGTGCAGCGGCATCCGGCGGCGGTGCTTCCTGATACGGCGTCAAATCAATGCCGTTGATAATGGTGCGCAGGCGAGACGAAGGACAATGTTCCTGATCCCGGCACACGCGCTCCGTATCCCCTGACACCGGCACCACAAAGTCGGACAGCCATGCGCACAGTGTGTTACGCAGATTCGCGCGCCAGTGACCGGTATCACCCAGGCCATGCCGGGTATGAATCAGCCCGACCCGGTGGCCGGCAAGCAGCCCGGCCAGTGAGCCGAACAAATGCGCGGCTGAGTTGTGAGTATGCACCACGTCGATCTGCCTCTGGCGAATAAGGTCTCGCAGTTGCAGAACCGGTTGCAGTGCAAGGCCCTCTGGCTTGTTCAGACAGGTGATGGTAACGCCCTCCTCCGTCAGCGCCGGCGCCAGTTCCCCGGCGCCCTTCAGCGTGCACACCTCCACATGGTGCCCCCGTTGACGCAGCGCTCGCACCAGGTCGATCAGCAGGCGCTCCAGGCCGCCAACGTCCAGCGACAGCGCAACCATCAATATGCGTAATGGCGGCCGGTGGGCGGAATGACCCTGGAGATTGGCAAGTTGTCCTTGCTTGAGCATTGGATGTCGCCGCGTCCAGGCTGAAAGTACAGGAACAATAAACACTCTTCTTCCCCGGTTCCAGCCGTCGTTGAACGCGCCTGACACCCAGTTTAGCCGGTCACTCCCACTCGATCGTGGCCGGCGGCTTCGAGGAAATATCGTAAGTCACCCGTGAAATCCCCGGAATCTCGTTGATGATCCGGCCGGAAACATGCTCCAGAAATTCATACGGCAGGTGCGCCCAGCGCGCCGTCATAAAATCAATGGTTTCCACCGCCCGCAGCGCCACCACATATTCGTAACGCCGGGCATCGCCGACCACGCCCACCGACTTCACCGGCAGGAACACGGCAAATGCCTGACTGGTCTTGTGATACAGGCCGGCAGCGTGCAGCTCTTCGATAAAGATCGCATCCGCCAGCCGCAAAGTGTCGGCGTATTCCTTTTTCACTTCGCCAAGAATGCGCACGCCAAGGCCCGGGCCCGGGAACGGGTGGCGGTAAACCATATCGTAGGGCAGCCCCAGCTCGAGACCGATCTTGCGCACCTCGTCCTTGAACAGCTCGCGCAGCGGCTCAACCAGCTTCAGAGTCATGTTTTCTTTCAGGCCACCAACATTGTGATGCGACTTGATGACATGGGCCTTGCCGGTCTTGCTGGCAGCAGATTCAATCACATCCGGATAGATGGTGCCCTGAGCCAGCCACTGGGCATCTTTCAGCTTCGCCGCCTGATCTTCAAAGATGTCGATAAAGGCATTGCCAATGATCTTGCGCTTTTTCTCCGGGTCCGCCTCGCCGGCCAGACGCGACAGAAACTGTTCTTCGGCGTCGACGCGAATAACTTTCACGCCCATGTTTTTGGCAAACATCTCCATGACCTGATCGCCTTCGCGATGACGCAGCAAGCCGTTATCGACAAAAACACAGGTGAGCTGTTTGCCGATGGCGCGATGCAACAAGGCCGCCGTTACCGAAGAATCGACACCGCCGGACAGGCCGAGAATAACTTCCTCATCGCGCACCAACTCGCGAATCTGTTCGATGGCGTCTTCGATGATATTGTCCGGGGTCCAGAGCTTTTCGCAGCCGCAGATATCGCGCACGAACCGCTCCAGCATCCGTCCGCCCTGCAATGTGTGCGTAACCTCAGGGTGAAACTGGACACCGTAGAAATGCTTCTGGTCGTTAGCCATGCCGGCAATCGGGCAGGAATCGGTGCTGGCGGTGGCAACAAAGCCAGCTGGCAGGGTGCCAACCCGATCGCCATGACTCATCCAGACATCGAGAAAATCCTTGCCTGCTTCCTCGTGATCGGTAATACCATCAAGCAGGCTATTGGCCTGCGCTTTCTGCACCCGAGCATAGCCGAACTCGTGTTTCTCTCCGGCGATAACCTTGCCACCAAGCTGCTCAGCCATGGTCTGCATGCCGTAGCAGATACCGAGTACCGGCACGCCCTGCTCGAATACGCGTCCCGGCGCCCGCGGCGTAGCTTCTGCAGTCACTGTCTCCGGACCACCGGAGAGAATGACGCCGGCCGGGGCGAAGGCGCGGATCTCAGCCTCATCCATGTCCCAGGCGCGGATCTCGCAATACACGCCGATTTCGCGCACACGGCGGGCAATCAGCTGGGTGTACTGGGAGCCGAAATCCAGAATCAGAATGCGCTGGGCATGAATGTCTTTCATGGCAAAGTTCCGTTACGGGCACAAAGGCCTCGGTTAAAAACTCAATCGGCCGGAATGACCGGCCGATTGCGTACCAAGGAAGCTCTGAACACCCCCGCAGGAGCGGTCGATCGACCGCGATTCACACCAGAAAGATCGCGGCCGATCGGCCGCTCCTACAACGGATGCCATCGTTTCTCAGAGATTCCCTGAATAAATTAATAATTCAGCCGATCGGATAGTTCGGTGCTTCCTTGGTAATGGCGACATCGTGGACATGGGATTCCTTGATGCCGGCACCAGTGATTTTGACGAACTGCGGCTTGGTCCGCATCTGGTCAATATCGGCGCAACCGGTGTAGCCCATGGAGGCGCGCAGGCCGCCCATCAGCTGATGCACGATAGCGCTCATCGGGCCTTTGTAGGGCACTCGGCCTTCGATACCTTCCGGCACCAGTTTTTCGACCCCGGCGGCACTGTCCTGGAAATAACGATCGCTGGAGCCGGTCTTGCCGGACATGGCGCCAAGCGACCCCATGCCGCGATACGCCTTGTAGTAACCACCCTGAAACAGCTCTACGTCGCCCGGTGCTTCTTCGGTACCGGCCAGCAATGAGCCGATCATGATGGAACTGGCACCAGCGGCAATGGCTTTGGAAATATCGCCGGAGAAACGAATACCGCCATCGGCGATCAGCGGAATGTCATATTTGAGCAGCGCTGCGGCGACATCGGAAATGGCGGTAATCTGCGGCACACCAATACCGGCAACAATACGGGTAGTGCAGATCGAGCCGGGACCAATACCAACCTTGACCGCATCCGCGCCGGCATCGGCCAGTGCGCGCGCCGCGTCACCGGTGGCAATATTGCCGCCGATTACCTGCATCTGCGGGAAATGCTTCTTCACCCAGGCAACACGATCAATCACACCCTGACTGTGGCCGTGAGCGGTATCAACAACAATCACATCAACACCGGCTTCGACCAGCAGTTCAATACGCTGCTCGGTACCTTCACCGGTACCAACTGCCGCACCAACCCGCAAACGTCCCTGAGAGTCCTTGCAGGCATTCGGCGACTTGGCCGCTTTCTCGATATCCTTGACGGTGATCAGGCCGCGCAGCTCGCCACGATCATTCACGACGATCACTTTCTCGATCCGGTGGCGGTGCAGCAGGGCCCGCACTTCCTGCGCCGGCACGCCTTCACGTACCGTCACCAGACGATCCTTGCCGGTCATGATGGCCGACACCGGCTGGCTGAATTCGGTGACAAAACGGGTATCACGGCTGGTGACGATGCCAACCACTTCATCGCCCTTTACCACCGGCACGCCGGAAATATCATGGGCGCGGGTAATGCGCAGCAATTCCGCCACCGTGGTTTCCGGAGAAACGGTAATCGGGTCCTTCACCACGCCGCTTTCATATTTCTTCACCATCCGCACATGACGGGCCTGATCTTCCGCTTCCATATTCTTGTGCAGAATGCCGATACCGCCCTCCTGCGCCATGCCGATGGCAAGACGATGTTCGGTCACCGTATCCATGGCGGCGGACACCAGCGGCACGTTGAGAGCGATAGAGCGGGTCAGGCGTGACTTCAGTGAGACATCCTTGGGCAGGACTTCCGAGTGGGCAGGAATCAGCAGAACGTCATCAAAGGTCAGTGCTTCTTGCACAATTCTGAGCATGGGGCACCGTATTGGGGTGGAAAATCAAGGCGGGGATTATAGGCGAGTGGCCCCACCGGGTGCTACCCTCCGCCCCATGAACCCGGACCTCAATCCCGCCCCCGATGAACGCCGTATCTGGACCGTCAGCCGCCTGAACCTTGAGGCTCAGGGCCTGCTGGAGGGCAATTTCCCGCTGCTCTGGATCGAGGCCGAGCTGTCCAATCTGTCCCGGCCTTCCTCCGGCCACGTTTACTTCAGCCTGAAGGATGACCGCGCCCAGGTCAGCGCCGCCATGTTCCGCAATCGCGCCCAGCTACTGCGCTTTGCTCCCCGCGACGGCATGCAGGTGCTGGTCCGGGCCCGGGTGACGCTGTATGTCCCGCGCGGCAACTACCAGCTGGTGATCGAGCACATGGAAGAAGCCGGTGAAGGCCGGCTGCGGCGTGAATTCGAGCAGCTGCGGGAAAAGCTGCGCAGCGAGGGCCTGTTTGACGACAGCCGCAAGCGGCCGCTGCCGCCTTTTCCGCAGCAGGTCGGCATTATTACCTCCGCCAGCGGCGCCGCCCTGCGCGATATTCTGCAGGTGCTGAAGCGCCGTTGCCCGCAGCTGCCGGTGCTGATCTACCCGGCCGCAGTGCAGGGCAAAGACGCCCCGGCCCGGCTGCGGGCGGCGCTGGCGCTGGCCAATGCCCGGCAGGAGTGCGACGTGCTGATTCTGACCCGCGGTGGTGGCTCGCTGGAGGACCTGTGGGCCTTCAATGACGAACAGCTGGCCCGCGAGGTGGCGGCTTCTGCTATTCCGGTGGTATCGGCGGTGGGCCATGAGGTCGATGTCGCCCTGACCGACTATGTCGCCGACCTGCGCGCACCGACCCCCTCTGCCGCCGCCGAACTGGTCAGCCCGGACCACAGTGCCGTGGTGGCCCGGGTCGATGCACTGGGCCGCCGGCTGGCGCTACGGGTACAGCAACTGCTGAACCGGGAACGGGAACGGCTGGGCTGGCTGGAAAAACGGCTGGGCCGGCCGGAACAGCGGCTACAACAGGTTTCCCAGCAACTTGACGAACTGGAGGCCCGCATGCGCCGCCAGCTGCAGCAACGCCTTGCCCTGCCCGGCCAGCGACTGGACCAGCTCAGTCGCCGTCTGCACGGGCGTGACCCGCGTACCCTGCTCGGTTTCAGTGAGCAGCGCCTGGCCGGGCTGGTACGCCGTCTGGCGCTGCCAGTACCAAGACAGATCCGTGATCGTCAACGCGATTTGCACCAACTCGGCAGCCGCCTGAATGCGGTCAGCCCGCTGGCAGTACTCGGACGGGGTTACAGCATTACCTTTCGCAATGGCGAGGCGCTGCGCTCAGCCGGCAACATCGCCGTTGGTGACTTACTGACCACGCGCTTGCCGGATGGCGAAATAGAAAGCCGGGTCACTGCCCTGAAGAAGGCAGGTAGCGCGCCAGAAGGCTGAGCAGTTTACGGCGCTGGAATGGCTTGGCCAGATAATCATCCATGCCCGCTGCCAGGCAGCGCTCACGCTCCCCGGCCAGGGCATTGGCGGTCAAGGCAATGACCGGCAAGTGGCCGGCATGATTGATGCGCTCGTACTCGCGATAACGGCGCACTGCTTCCATGCCATCCATTACCGGCATCTGCACATCCATCAGCACACAGTCAAACCGTTGCTGCGACAGACATTGCAATGCTTCTTCGCCATTGCCGGCGCAGGTCACCCGAAGGCCGGCGGCATGCAGCATATGCTCTGCCACCATACGATTGACTTCATTGTCTTCGACCAGCAGTACATCGCCATATAGCAGCGGCAGCACATCAGAATCACTACCACCTGGCAATACCTCTGCCTCGCGACGCATCGGAAATACAAATCGTGCGGTAAAAGATGTGCCCTGCCCCGGCGCACTCTCCACCTCCAGCACGCCGCCGAGCAAACGGGTAAGCCGCTGGGCAATAGCCAGACCAAGGCCGGTGCCGCCAAAACGACGCGTGGTTGAGCTGTCTACCTGAGAGAATGCCTCAAACAATTGCGGCAGCTTGTCCTGTGGAATGCCGATGCCGGTATCAGAAACGATTAACGACAACGAAAGCCGGTCATTGCGCTGCTCGGTAAACTGCACCTGCACCCGCACCTCCCCGCGCTCGGTAAACTTGACCGCATTACTGATCAGGTTGGCAATAATCTGTCGTAATCTGGTCGGATCCGCGCAGATCTGCAAGTCTGCATCCGACCCGGTGCCAACAAGACGCAGCTGTAAACTCTTCTGAGTGGCCAGATAACGGAAATTGGAGACACAACTCTCGACCATTTCAAACAATGGGAAATACACATACTCCAACTCCAGACGGCCGCTCTCGACGCGGGAGAAATCAAGAATATCATTTATCACATCAAGCAGATGGGCAGTGGATTCAAGGGCCGCGTGCGCATACTCGCGCTGGCGCGGATCAAGTGATGTGCCGTCAAGCAGTTGCAGCATGCCCATCACACCATTCATCGGTGTGCGCAACTCATGGCTCATCATCGCCAGAAATTCGCTTTTCGCCTGACTGGCACCTTCAGCCCTTTGCCGGGCGTCACGAAGCGCATCCATGGCCCGTTCTTGCTCGCGTCTGGCTCGTTCCAGTTCAGCCGCCAACTGATTAATGTCGCTTTGCAAGGCACCGAGCTCTGCCCGTAACGGCAACACGCCGCGGGCCTGATAATCACCACCACGAATCTGCTGCACCAACCTTGAAAGATCCGAAATGGGCTGAGACAAACGGCGAGCCAACTGCGATGAAATCGCCAAACCGGCAAGCATGGCAATCAATGCCGGCATCAGTGTGGCCAGCAGTATCTCCCGCTGGCGCGCGGCCAGTGGTGCGGAGGACAGGTAAAGCTCAACGTGACCGATTCGCTCCGGCGCGGCCTGTACAGAACCGTCAACACTATCAAACATGCCCGCAGCCAGCATCGGCTGCCGATAGATTGCAGCACGGAATCGACGCAGATCCGGGTCATCAGCGTGAACGCCGCCTCCCGAGTCGCGATGCAACAGCATTTCGCCATCCTCATCGCGAAAAACAACCAAACGGACATCTGCATGCTGCAGGGCCAACCGCGCCTGATGCTCCAGCTCACCCTGACTTCCCGATATCACACCGTACTCGGATGCGGCCGCCAGATAGCGGCTCATAAATGCACCACGACTGTTGAGCTCCTGTTCCGCATCGCCAAATCGCTGCCAGGTTAATGCCAGCAGCAGCAAGCCAAGCATCAACAGTGCCGGCGCAACACCAAGCCAGCGCAACTGACGAACAATGCTGCCGGAGAAATTCATTCGCTTGCCTCCAGGGCCTGCCTGATAGCATCAACATCGGGGGCAATCACCCCGTAACTGCGCGCGACACGGCCATTCACGGAAATTGTAGCGCGGGCATAGCCGGGCGGCGGCAGCCGCTCCGGCAGGCCGGCATGCTGCAGCAGCATCGCGGTAGCCTCAATAAGACCTTCCGGTGAGGGATGCGCTGCAGCAAGACTGCCGGCGCGGACGAACTGTTCATCAGGACCGATGACCGGCGTGCTCTGACGATAGCTGGCCAGCAACAAAAGACGTGCAGTATCGGGGTTATAGAGGGTGGCGTCGGGTAGCGCCAATAAGACATCGACGCGCGGTAACAGCTCACCCAGCGCCGCAGGCAGCTGATCTGCATCTTCAAGCAAACGAATTTCAAACAGCAGCGGTGCCAGTACCAGCTGATCACGAAATCGGGCCGATTGCGGGCCCAACAGAACGCCCACCTTACGGGCACCGGGAAGAATGCCGCGCAATACCCTGAGCTGGGAGAAAACCGGCGCCTCACGATAAACGGCACTACAACGGCAACCTGCCGCTCTGGCGGCTGTGACTACCTGAACCGGGACATGGACACCGATCACCGGCAAAGCGCCTCTGATCGCTTGCGAGAATGCCGCCTCACCCAACGCCAGCACCAGACGGGCCTGATCAGCACTGGCAACAAAGCGTATCGACAGGTCAGGGCGCGCCAGCAATGCGGCGCGAAAATCCTGGCTGGCGCTATCAGGGCCAAGCATCTGCACAGGCAATGGCTCGTCTGCATAGCTTGAAAACGCCATACAGACCAACAAAACAGCCAGCCATGCCTTTCTTCCCTGAGCCATCATTCCCGTCCTAGAACGATACTGCCGCCGATAGCCAATAGAGGCTATCCTCCGTGTACAGGTTATTGGTCCTCACCACTGGATCATTGCTGAGCAGATGCTGTACCACCGCGCTCAGTTCGAGCGTGCTACGCGGACCGCGAACACGTCGGGAAATCTGCAGATCCGCACGCTCATAGACATGCTCTTGCCTGCGGTCGTTCCAATGATCTGCACGGTGCCAGAAACTTGACAACATCCAGCGCTCGTTTATGTCAAAGCGCCAAAGCACACTGGCCAGTGTTTCAGCTGCCAGAGCCTGCTCTATCAGGATCGAACCCGGCTCAGTGGGGTGGTCAGCGTCAGTACTGACACGTGAACCCGTGATCCGCAACAGGTGCCGGGGGTGCGGCCTCCAACTGAGCTGCGCCTCCGCCCCCTGAATCTCAACCGACGCAGCGTTATCAGGGCGGAACCGCTCAGGATTCAGCGGCCCACTGACCAGATCGGTTAGCGACTCCTGGAACAGCCGCACATCCCACTCCAGTGCAGCCAGCCGGGCAAAGTAACCAATCTCGCGGGAACGAATCCGCTCGGCCTTGAGACTGCCATCCGAACTTTGTGTTGTGAAAAACTCCGGAGAACTCCATCCCAGTGTCGCCACCGGGTCAGCCCCGTACAAACCGCTGAGATTCTCCGGCCGGATATGGATATCCGCCTCCTTTTCGTAGATATCCGCGGTTCGCAGTGCTTCTGCATAAACCAGCCGCAGGCTCTGGCTTGGCAGGAACTGGTATATCAGTGCAGCACGCGGGCTGAAAAATTTCCCATTTAACTGATCGCGCTCCCAGTAACCACCGAGATCCACATAAAGCGGATCGAGCAGATGAATTTCGAGATTACCGAACAGCCGTTGGCTGAGGTTATCAACCTCACCATTGACATAGGTTTCAGATTCACCCTGATCAAAACGCAAGTTGGCACCGACAACGAGGCGGATATAGTCGTCAAACTGAATCACGTTCTCGACTTCAAGATCGTGGCGACGCTCGACAATCTGGGGATTAAAGCGACCGCAGGGTGCGCCGGCGTTATTGGTCACCAGATAATTCAGCCGCCCCAGAACAGCAGCCTTCTCTGCACTACCCGGACCACTACCCGGACCAGAGGTCAGGGCGTCCTCCAGCGCATCCTCTGTCGCATCGATATCCCGACCATAAAATTCAAACAGGTCTCGCATCTCACTACTGAACAGCAGACCGCCCGCCTCAGGCAGGACCGTCTGCAAACCGTCGATATAGAAACAGCCAGCCAGCTCGTCTTCGGTTTTCTTGTACTGGGTGTAGGCCTGCACCTTCAGCTGATGACGGTCGGATATCTGCCGGTTCCAGCGCAGGTGTGCAAAGGCTTCCTCGGAGCGATTCTCCGGCAGCACGGTGAAATCGGTGAAATCTTCAAAATCGGAGCGCTCGGTTGGCAAGTCCAGGGTGCGCTGCGACCCTCCCGCCATGAACTCCAGCGAGTCAC
>JBECKT010000113.1:0-26861 GCA_040235405.1 Alcanivoracaceae bacterium | reverse complement strand
CGTGACCATTACCGCCGGCAGTACCGATCACGCCGATGATATGCAGCACCACGTCTTTGGCGGTGACGCCGGCGCCGAGCTCGCCTTCGACCCGGACCAGCATGTTGTTCATTTTCTTCGCCACCAGGCACTGGGTAGCGAGCACATGCTCGACTTCGGAAGTGCCGATGCCGTGCGCCAGACAAGCCAACGCGCCGTTAGTGGAGGTGTGCGAATCACCGCAGACCACGGTCATGCCCGGTACCACCGCGCCCTGCTCTGGCGCCATGACGTGAACAATGCCCTGACGCACGTCGCCAATACCGAACTCGCGAATGCCGAAGGCGCGGGTGTTGTCTTCCAGGGTCTGCACCTGAATGCGCGAGGTTTCGTCTTCGATCTCGCTGGCGTTCTTGAACGGCGTGGTCGGCACGTTGTGGTCGAGGGTGGCGAAGTTGGAACCGACCCGCCACGGCTGACGATTGGCCAGTCGCAGACCCTCAAACGCCTGCGGCGAGGTCACTTCATGAATGATCTGCCGGTCGATATAGATCAGCGCCGAGCCGTCATCGCGTTGCTTGACGAGGTGGGCATCCCAGAGTTTGTCGTAGAGCGTACGGGCCATGATTTCTCTCCAGCCTGCCCCGATGGGGGCGTGTCAGGCTTGGCACAATACGGAGGTGGCTTTCATAAATCCAATTCATATTTATTATCTAAAGCATTCCCAATGGTTATCTCATTGAGATCGGATCAAAACCGGCGCTGCAGGGCTGGGCAAGCCAGCGATTGGGTTCCTGTTTCCGGGACACGCCGTGAACCCATCCCTGGGGGCTTGCGTTCGGCATCCATGCCTCACACAGTCCCGTAAACAGGAACCCAATCGCTGGCGATCAGACAACGTGCCGCCTGATGTTTTAAAACCCGCCGTTGGCGAGATGCCCGGTTGCATCCGGAGTGCTTTGCCCTTCCGGGACCATCGGAGCCATGGATGGCGGAGATGAGCTACAGGGATGTACTCGTGCGTGTCCCGGAAGGGCAAAGCACTCCGGATGCCTGCCCAACCACCAGCACCGGTTTTCAGACACAGCAAAAGGAGTAACAACCCTGGATACCCATAGCCTGCAAGTGTTCATCTCCGTCGCCGACACCGGCAGCTTCACCGGCGCCGGTGAGCAGCTGTTCCTGACCCAGCCGGCGATCAGCAAACGCATCGCCCAGCTGGAAGAACGGCTCGGCGCCCGCCTGTTCGACCGCATTGGCCGGCAGATTCACCTGACCGAAGCCGGCCAGGCGCTGCTGCCCCGAGCCCGGGCGGTGCTGCGCGAAATGGAAGATATCAGCCGCAGCATCACCAACCTGTCCGGCCGGGTCGCCGGCAAACTGCGCATCGGCACCAGCCACCATATCGGCCTGCACCGGCTGCCACCGATCCTGCGGCAATTCTCGCGCCAGTACCCGGAAGTGCAGCTGGATATTCACTTCATTGATTCGGAAGAAGCCTGGGAAGGCGTGCTGCACGGCGATCTCGAACTGGGCGTGGTAACCCTGCCGCCGCAGCCGGACCCGCGGGTGCAGCAAACCGTGATCTGGAATGACCCGCTGGTATTTATGGCAGCACCGGAACATCCGCTGGCGCAGGAAAAGAAGGTATCTCTGGAAATGTTGACCGACTACAGCGCCATCCTGCCGTCTCCGGTGACCTTTACCCGGCGCATCGTCGAGGAGCTGTTTCGGCAGCAGTCGCTGACCCTGGATATTTCGATGTCGACCAACTATCTGGAAACCATCCACATGATGGTGGCCATTGGTCTGGGCTGGAGTGTATTGCCGGCCAGTATGCTGGACGAGCAGGTACGGGCCTTGCCGGTGCAGGGAGTCCACATTCGTCGCGAACTGGGTGTGGTCACCCATCCGTCCCGCAGCCCGTCAAACGCAGCGCGCTGCTTTATCGAACTGCTGCGCGAGGCAACTCAGGCGTAACGGGACAGCAATGAACGCACTTCGGCGATCCGGTCCGGCATCGAGCCCATCGACTCGTCGTAGACGCAGCCTTCAACCAGACAGGCGATCATCTCGAAGAAACTCTTGTCGAGTGCTTTGCGTGATGCAGTCAGCTGCTGCAGGATTTTCTCGCAGTCCTCGCCTTCACGGATCAGTTTCTGCACGCCCCGGATCTGTCCCTCAACCCGCGCCAGTCGTTTCAGCAGCGCCTGCTGCTTCTCGTCATCCGGTTTCATCTGCATTTCCATACCCCCCTAGGTATTTTTGTTTTGATTGAGTATTCGCCGCCTTTAATCCGGAAACAAGTCAGCGCAGACGAACGGCCGCCAATCCGGCCGCCAGCAGCGCAACCAGTGCCGACAGATAAAAGCTGTGCGCCCCCAGCGCTGTCCAGACCACCCCGGAAAGCCCTGCCCCCACCGCCCAGCCGGCGCCGAATCCGAGGCTGGAATACAGCGCCTGCCCCTGGCCGGCATGAGCACCGGCAAAAGTCCGATGCAACCAGGCCATGGCGGCGGCGTGAAAGCTACCGAAGGTTGCTGCATGCAGCAACTGGGCCAACGCCAGCCACAACAAACTGTCCCCGACCGCCCCGATCAGCAGCCAGCGCAACGACGCCAACAGCAGACTGACAACAACGATGATTTTCAGCGGCACCCGCACCAGCAGCCAGTGCATCAGCAGGAACAGCCCGACTTCCGCGACCACACCGAGCGCCCACAAGACTCCCGCCACGGTGCGGCTGATACCAAGATCGACCAGATGAATGGTATAGAAGGTGTAGTAAGGCCCGTGCGACAGTTGCATCAGAAAGGCGCAGGCAAAGAAGGCCGGCACCCCGGGCTGCTTCAAAATAGCCCACAGGCTTCCGCCGCCGGCATGGACTCTCGCTGTCGCTGAACCAGCCGGCAGGAACAGGGTGCAAAACCAGATCAGCCATAACGCGCCCCACAGCAGCCATGGCAACACCGATACCGACAGCACATCCAGCAGGGCGCCGACCGCCAGTACCGCAACAATAAAGCCCACTGATCCCCACAGCCGCACCTGGCTATAGCGGTGGCTGCGATCACCGAGGGTCTCAAGGGTAATCACCTCGAACTGTGCCAGCACCGCATTCCAGAAAAAACTGAAGCCGGCCAGCACGATCACCATCGACCAGAAGCCATCGGCAACGAACACACCGGTGAAAACAATGGCGGCCAGCAAATTACCGGTACGAATCACCCGCAGGCGCTGGCCGGTGCGATCTGCCAGCCAGCCCCACAGGTTTGGTGCGCCAAGCTTGGTGATCTGCGGAATCGCCATCAGCAGGCCGATCTGCGCGGCGGCAAAACCGGCATCACGCAGGTACAGACTCCAGTACGGCACCAGCGTGCCGAGCAGGGCGAAATAGAACAGGTAGAACGAAGACAACCGCCAGTAGTACGGAATCGGCGATTGGCGGGAATCAGCGGACACAGTGTTGCCTCGGGCGATATTGTTATTGTGTTGCCACGGCGATCCCTGTCACTGCCCTGTGACCGTCACGCGATCAGTCCTGACCAGCCGGAATCGGCGCCAGTGACGGCTCCACATCGGCGCACTGGCCACGATGACGCAGGTAGTGATCCATCAGCACCAGCGCCAGCATGGCCTCGGCAATCGGCGTGGCGCGCACACCGACACAGGGATCGTGCCGGCCCTTGGTCACTACCTCCACCGGATTGCCGTCGATATCGACTGACCGCCCCGGGATCAGCAGACTGGAAGTCGGCTTCAGCGCCATCGACACGCGCACGGTCTGGCCGGAGCTGATACCGCCAAGCACGCCACCGGCATGATTACTGAGAAAACCCTGCGGGGTGATTTCATCGCGGTGCAGCTCGCCACGCTGTTCCACCACGGCGAAACCGTCACCGATCTCCACCGCCTTGACCGCGTTGATGCTCATCATCGCCTTGGCGAGATCGGCATCAAGCCGATCAAAAACCGGCTCCCCCCAACCCGGCGGCACGCCTTCGGCATAGACATTGACCCGGGCACCGATGGACGAGCCATCCTTGCGCAGGCTGTTGATCAAACCCTCCAGCGCCGCCACCTTGCTGGCATCCGGGAAGAAAAACGGATTGTCGTTAACCGTCGACCAGTCAAAGGCCTCGGCCTTCACCGCACCGATCTGCACCGCGCCACCATAGATCCGTACGCCAAGACGTTCATGCAAGAACTTGCGGGCAATCGCCCCGGCGGCAACACGCATCGCCGTTTCCCGTGCGGATGAGCGACCGCCACCACGGTAATCACGGATGCCGTATTTCTGCGCGTAGGTGTAATCGGCATGGGCCGGGCGGAAAGTGCGGGCAATCTCGCCGTAATCCCTGGATTTCTGGTCGGTGTTCTCGATCAGCAGGCCGATCGGGCAGCCGGTGGTCTTGCCGTCAAACACACCGGACAGAATTTTCACCTGATCCGGCTCGCGCCGCTGGGTGGTATATCGACTGGTGCCGGGCTTGCGCCGGTCCAGTTCGATCTGCAAGTCAGCCTCGCTGATCTCCAGCCCGGGCGGGCAGCCGTCAACAATGGCGCCCAGCGCAGGGCCATGGGACTCACCGAAGGTGGTGATACGGAAAAGTTCGCCGAAGCTGTTGCCTGCCATGATCTGAGTTCCTGTGGATCAGAGTGATCAACCTGTTCTGTAGGAGCGGTCGATCGACCGCGATAGTCTTGCATAATCGCCGTCGCTCGACGGCTCCTACAATAGATGACGATATTGTTCCAGCTGGGCCCGGGTCAGCAGAAATACGCCCTGCCCGCCGCGCTCGAAATCCAGCCAGGTAAACGGCACCTCCGGCCAGTTTAACTCTACCGTTGCCTGACTGTTGCCGACTTCCACCACCAGAACACCCTCCGGGGTGAGATGATCCGCCGCACCGGCCAGCAACTTGCGGGTAAAGTCCAGCCCATCGTCACCGGAGGCCAGCGCCAGCGACGGCTCATGCCGATACTCGGCCGGCAGGCTGGCCATGTCAGTGGCATCAACATACGGCGGATTGGAAACGATCAGGTCATAGCGACCTGCGACCGCACTGAGGCCATCACCGCACAGTGCCTGTACCTGCTGCTCCAGACCATACTTCTCGATATTTTCCAGACAAACATCAAGCGCGTCCCGGGAAATATCACTGGCATCGACCAGCGCCATCGGGAAAGCCACGGCACAGGCAATAGCAATGCAACCACTACCGGTACACATATCCAGCACCCGGCTGACCCTTTCCGGGTCCAGCCAGGGCTCAAACCGTTGTTCGATCAGTTCGGCGATTGGCGAGCGCGGAATCAGTACCCGCTGATCGACATTAAACTCAAAGCCGCCGAACCAGGCCTTGCCGGTCAGGTAGGCAGCCGGCATCCGCTCATTGACCCGACGCCGCAATAACCCGGCGAACTGCTCCACTTCCAGTGGCAACAGACGGGCATCAAGCAGGCGCGGGTCACTGTCCCAGGGCAGCGACAGCACATGCAGCATCAGCGACAACCCCTCGTCCCAGTAGTCATCCGTGCCGTGACCGAGAAAGATGCCGTGACGACGCATCGAGGTTTCCGCCCAGCGCAGGCAGTCACGCGGGGTTTGCAGGGTGGTCACAGCCTGTGCGAATTCAGCTTCGGAGATCATCATATGCCCCATTAACAAGCGCGAAAGGCTACCATAGTTTGCACCCCGAGGGATGAGCAGGAGCCTGACATGAAGCACTGGCTGTTCAAAACCGAACCGGACACCTACAGCATCGATGACCTGAAGCGTGAAGGTTGCTGTGGCTGGGAGGGCATCCGCAACTATCAGGCCCGCAACCGGCTGCGCGATGAGGTGCGCAAGGGTGACACCGTCCTGATCTACCATTCCAGCTGCGCTGAACCCTCAGTGGTCGGCCTGGCAGAAGTTATCGGCGACGCCCGCCCGGACCCGACCCAGTTCCACCCCGAGTCTCCCTATTACGACCCGAAATCGTCGCCGCAGGCACCGCGCTGGGTACTTGTCGATCTGTGCTGGCAAGAAACCTTCACCAATCCGCTCACACTCAAGGCGATAAAAGCCGCTCCGGAATTTTCCGATATGGAACTGGTGTCCCGCGGTCGACTGTCCATTCAGCAGGTTGATGCGGCGGCGATGCATGCGATTGTGACGCGCTGCCGCAACTGACGCACTGTTGCAGTGCGAGCAACAGTGGCGCCGAACACAATATGGTGCGACATTTTCCTGGCACGCACTATTGTCGCAACATCAGTCTTGTTATTGCGCCGATCTGAACTGCGCTAAAGAACCTCTGAACAACTGCCACATCTATCGTAGGAGCGGCCGATCGGCCGCGATTCTTCTTGACGGATCGCGGTCGATCGACCGCTCCTGCGGGTTATTCAAAGCCTCCTTGGCACGCCGTTTGCTTTAATGTGTATCAGGACTTCCGCTTCTGCGCTGGACGCGCGGTGAATTTCGGGACTGATAAAAATGCGCTCCTTACTGATTGCCCTGTCCACGCTACCCGCCACCGCTATGGCGGAACAGAGCGCCGATGCCGTAAACATGCTCTGGATCGCCACTGCTGGCGCACTGGTTTTTCTGATGCAGGCCGGCTTCGCCCTGCTTGAATCCGGCATGTCGCGGGCAAAAAACTCCCTCAACGTAGTAATGAAAAACTACATGGATGTCTGTGTCGGCACGCTGATTTTCTGGGCGGTCGGTTACGGCCTGATGTTTGGCACTAATGACAGCGGCTGGTTTGGCAGCGACGGATTTTTTATCAATGATGCCGAACCGATGACCTGGGGAGTCATTCTTTTCCAGACCATGTTTGCCGCCACCGCCGTGACGATTGCCAGCGGTGCCATGGCAGAACGTACCCGCTACAACGCCTATCTGATTGGCGCACTGGTGATCACCGGCTTTATCTACCCGGTCTTCGGCAGCTGGGTCTGGAACAGTGGTGGCTGGCTGGCAAAGCTGGGGTTTATTGATTTCGCCGGCTCCACCGTGGTCCATTCCGTTGGCGCCTGGTGTGCACTGGCCGGCATCATAGTGGTGGGCCCGCGGCTCGGCCGCTTTGGCCCGCGCGGCGAGCCGCGGGAAATTCGCGGCCACAACCTGACACTGGTGGCACTGGGCGGCTTTATTCTCTGGTTCGGCTGGTTCGGTTTTAATGGCGGCTCAACGCTGAGCGCCTCGGTGGATATCGGCCTGATCAACCTCAACACCCAGCTGGCCGCTTCCGCCGGTGCTGTCGCCACCATGTTGCTGGCCAGCATCACGAGCAGGCCGGTACTGCTCACCGAAACCATCAATGGCAGCCTCGCCGGTCTGGTCGGCATCACCGCCGGCTGCGCCACCATGTCACCCGGCTTTGCCATTGTCACCGGCCTGATAGCCGGCGTGGTCTGCGTACTCGGACAGCAGTTGCTGCTTCGAATGAAACTCGATGACGTGGTCGGCGCGGTATCAGTGCATGGTTTTGCCGGCGCCTGGGGCACCGTTGCGGCCGGCATTTTCTATCTTGAAGATCCGTTCAACAGCACCCGTATTCTGGTTCAGGTGATTGGCGTGATCAGTGCCTTTGCCTGGGCTTTCCTTGGCGCCCTCACGCTTTACCTTTTGATTGCCATGTTTATCGGTTTGCGCGCCAGCGCCATGCATGAGCAACGCGGCCTGGACCTGACTGAACATGCCGAAATCGGCTACCCGGAATTTCCGATGCACACCGCCTACACCGCGGAACGGGCCGCTGAAATGGAGGTGCAGGGATGAGCAATGATCTCTCTTTACGCCGCCGCGCCATCTACACCGGCCTGCGTCCGTATCTGGACGAAGATGCCCTGCTTGATGCATTGATGCATTGGGAAAATCATTTCGCCACTGCTCCGCGCTTTACCCTGCAGAAGTTTGTTGCCGAGCTATGCAAGGATGGCGACCTGCGCAGCCGTCGTGCGGATATTCTGCTTAGTCTGGTGCAGGCATTGAGCATGCCGGCCGGCTCGCTCCTGCCGGACCCCCTGCAACACCGACAGGTGCCGGTCAACGTGGTGGTGGCCGACGATAGTCAGGCCTTCAGCGCGCTGATGATGTCGCTGTTTGAACTTATGCCGAGAGACACCCACTACCATATGCGCCTTGATATGCTTGCCAGCCTTGACCCACGCAAGCTGCCCAGAACCTTGCTTGTTGCAATGCAACGCTGGTTCGGTGACAAGGATGTACTGAAGCCGGTGAGCTGCGATCCGGCCCTGCTTCGTACCATTGTCAATCGCTGCTATGTGCTACTCTGCGAGCGGGTCGGACCGGTCGAAGCAGACCGGCTGCTGGCGCGGGCAACCGACCTGGCCCAGCAACAGCAACCGACACTGAAACGCGCCATCGGCCAGCTGCTCTGACGGGTTATATCCTGCGGCAGCGGCCGGCTCGGCCCGCCGCCAGGGAGACCGCCATTGCGCCTGCATAACCAGATATTCATTGCCATGATTCTCGGCGCCGTGATCGGCGCCATGACCAGCGCAGACACACGCTTTCTCGGCCTGCCTCTGCTGGCCGTGCATGACACACTCGGCACCCTGTTCGTTAATGCGCTGAAGATGGTGGTCGTACCACTTATCACCAGCGCCCTGATCAGCGCCATGATCAATATCAGCGCCGGCAAGGATCTTGGCCGGCTTGGCCTGAAAACCATGGCCTGGTATGTCGGCACCACAACACTGGCGGTACTGACTGCACTGCTGCTGTTCAACCTGCTAAAGCCCGGCGTCATTGATAACCAACCGGTCGGTGAGCGGCTCGGCCTGGCGGCTGAAACCAGCGAGGTAGTGGCTGGCATGGCGGAACGCGGCGCCGGCGATTTCGCCGGTATCGTCCTGCAGATTTTTCCGCCGAATATTATTCTGGCCGGCGCCGAAGGCCAGCTGCTTGGGCTGATCGTCTTTTCCATGCTGTTCGGCATGTTCCTGCGCAAACAGGAAGGCCCCGCGGCACAGACCCTGAAGGACGTGGTGGTCGGGTTCTACAACACCATGGAAGCCATCACCCTGTTTATCATCCGCTTCGCGCCGCTCGGGGTGTACGCGCTGATTGCCCGCACGGTGACGCTGACCGGTTACGATGCCATCGAACCGCTGGCCTGGTTCTTCTTCTCGGTGCTGCTGGCACTGGTTGTGCATGCCTTTGTGGTGCTGCCGATACTGATCCGGCTGCTGGCGCAGCGCTCGCCCGGTCGCCATATTCAGGCCATGACGCCCGCCTTGCTGACCGCGTTTTCCAGTGCCAGCTCGTCAGCCACCCTGCCGCTGACCATCGAGTGCGTCGAGAAACGCTCCGGGGTGTCCAACCGTACCGCAAGCTTTGTTCTGCCACTCGGCGCCACCGTCAATATGGACGGCACCGCCCTGTATGAATGTGCTGCGGTACTGTTCATCGCCCAGGCCTACGGCCTTGACCTCAGTCTGGCCAGTCAGGCACTGATCGTGATCACCGCGATTCTGACTTCAATCGGTGTCGCCGGCATTCCATCCGCCAGCCTGGTGGCCATTACCCTGATCCTGACCACGGTCGGCCTGCCCGCCGAGGCCATCGGCCTGATTCTGGCCACTGACAGGGTGCTGGATATGGCAAGAACGGCGGTCAATATCTGGGGTGACAGCGTTGGTGCCGTCATCATTGGTCGCAGCGAGGGGGAGGATCAGATACTGACGTTGCCGGTGGAAGAGATGGTGCGGCAGCACGCAGACAGGGCGGCGCGGGGGTAGCTGACTACCCCCGCCTCCCGTCAGGCATGATGATGATCGTCGTCCAGGCCGTCCTGCAGGTCGCGGTAGAACTTCACCGCCGCACCGGCCAGCGACGGGATGGTCAGCGCCAGCGCCAGCAGCAGCGGGATGCGCAGGAAGTCCGGCTCGCCCTGCAGACCTGCCAGCACGGCAACCAGTGCCAGAGACAGCAGCAGCAGTTCAACCAGATCCCGGCCAAGCGTTTTAGGGTTGAGACTGTTCATGGCGTTTCTCCTTGCTGTTAATTTGTGAACACGCGTACACAATATGCCCGATTCGAGTTTTAGTCAACACATGTACACAAATATTTTTGACCCGGTCGCGCTTGGCCTGTCAGGCCCCGTTGCGGCACACTCTCGCTCTTGTCCACCAGCCCCGGGGAGCGCAGTTGGCTGAGACACGTACCGTATTGATCACCGGCGGCGCCAGCGGCCTCGGTCTGGCGCTGGCGCGCGAGGCTGGCGCCCATGGCTTCCGCGTGGCGATCGCTGACATCCATGAGAAACGCGGCGAGGATGCCCGTCAGGGTCTGGCCGAACAGGGTGTGGACTGCATGTTCACGCTTTGCGACGTGCGTCAGGAGAAAGACCTGCGCAACGCCGTGCAGCGCGTGGCCCGGCGCTGGGGCCGGCTCGATGTGATGATCAACAATGCCGGAGTAGCAGGCGCCGGCCTGTTCGAAGCGCTCGGCGACGACGACTGGCAATGGCTGCTGGATATCAACCTGATGGGGGTGCGGCAGCCGTCTGGCGATTACCGAAATGAAGCGGCAGGGCTTTGGCCAGATCGTCAACATCGCCTCCATGGCCGGCCTGACCCCGCCGCCGGGCATGGCCAGCTACAACGTGGCCAAGGCCGGCGTGGTCAGCCTGTCGGAAACCCTGCGCTCGGAACTGGCGCCACTGGGCATTCAGGTAACGCTGGTGTGCCCGTCATTTTTCCGCACCAATCTGGGCGAATCCCTGCGTGCTCCGGACCCGGTCACCCGCGCCCGCTTTGAGCGATTGCTGGAAAGCAATGACATGACTGCGGAAGAAATTTCCCGGGTAATCTGGAAAGCGGTGCTGAAGAAAGAATTTCTGGTGATTCCGCATCGCGCCGCACAGAAAGCCTGGCGCCAGAAACGCTGGTTCCCGGAAAAATTCTTTGAAGCGATGCAGGTGCTGGGACAGAAACTGCGGCGCTGAAAAACGCATGCTGCCCACCTGTAGGAGCCTTGACCCTTCAGGAGGTCTCGATCATGCCGTGCTGGCGGAGGTATTTCAGCGTCGCCCGGTAGTCAGAATCGAGCCCCTTGTCGACCCGCTCACCAACCATCGCGGCCAGCTTGTTGCCAATCAGCGGCACGCTGCTGTGTACCTGCACCACTATATGCTGACGGGCGACACCATCCCGGTCGGCAATGTTCATCTCGCCACGCACTTCCACAGGCACTTTGCCCAGCACAAAGCGATAGTGGGCCCGATACGGCTGCTGGTTACGCTCAAACCAGAGAAACTCCTGCACCAGAGTTTTGTTGTTACCGATAAAACGCCGGGCGAAAGAAGGCACCTTGTCCATCGGGATATCGATGTCGCGAAGAATGCGAATCAGAAAACCATCCGCCTGCTCACCATAGGCATCGAAATGAAAATTGGTCACGCCAGACATGGCATGACGTTCTTCAAAAAAATGGCGATCTGTCAGGACCGCCACTAATTGCTCCGCCGACAGCGGATAATCCTGATAACGCTCTATCTTCACGGCTTTTCCTGCATCAGTTTCAACAATGGCATCAGTCGCGCTTTCAATGCTGCCAAATGCGGTCGTACCAGGTCGTCCTTGCCTTCCGCCAGCAGCGACAATGCCTTCTCGACATTGATCGGCGCGCTACGCGGCTGGCCTTCGACCGGAGGTGTTGGCGATGACGGCAACAGCGCCTGCTTTTCCCGCAGTTCCGTTTCGGTCATGACCATATTGCCGCCGGCATCCATGGCGGCCTTGAGAATAAGGTTGGCCTCTTCGATCACATTACGCGGCGTTGCGCCCGGATGCGGTTCCGGGCACAACACTCCCACTGACAGGGTCACGGCCAGCCTGTGGCCCTTGAAGTCGGTGGTGGACTCACGCACCAGGCGGCACAGGCGATTGGCAAAAATCGCCGCCCCGGCGGAATCTGCCGTCGGCAACAGCACGGCGAACTGGGACAGACCAATGCGAGCCGCAGTGTCTTCCTTGCGAATCAGCCCGCCAATGACCTTGGCCACATCCTTGAGCACCGCATCCGCCGCGTCTTTGCCGGCCTTGATAAACAGCTTGTTAAACACATCAACATCGGCACGTACCAGTGAAATGCTGTGGCCCTGTCGTGCGGCAAAGGCCAGCTCCTGCTTCAGGCGACCATTGAAATAAAGCTGATTGCCAAGCCCGGTCAACGGATCAATGGTGCTCTGCTCGGCCAGCGCCTTGCGTTCACGCTGATAGTTGGCATGGGCGGTGGCCCGGGCCAGCAGGTCGGTGGAGTTGAACGGTTTGGTAATAAAATCGGTGGCGCCCATGTTCAGGGCTTTTTCCCGGGCCGCTTCATCATTCTCGGCGCCGGTGACAATAATGACCGGCAGGCCGGCAACGCCGGGATCATCACAGGTACGGATTTTTTCCAGCAGGCCGTAGCCGTCCAGCTCCGGCATCGACAGGTCGGAAAACACCACCTGAATCTGCTGATCGGCACGGATCTGCTTCCAGCCCTCCTGACCGTTCTCGGCGACCACTACGTCGAAGCGCTCGCCCAGCATCTTGGTGGCGGCGCTGCGCATCACTTTCGAGTCGTCGACCATGATCAGGCGTGGTTTACCCTGGCCCCGGGTTTTCTCGGTCATCTTGTTATAACCCTGACAGGGCCGGACGGGTCACGACTTCTCCCCCGGCTGAATTGGCATGAAATCCTGATCCCCGGGCTCCCGGCCACGGACATAATGGTATAGCCGGGAGCTCCGGTTACAGTAGTCGCCACGGGCAATTCCCGCAAGGTAGTGCTCATTCAGCAAATGACCGGTACGTTCCGGCACGCAGAACACGGTGCCGGCGGTGCTGTCGAGATGGGACAGCACGCCGATCTGGGAAAAATAGTCACGGCCATTGGCGAAGTGCTCGACATAGGGCACCGGATGGCCAGCTTCCTGCGACAGGGTGTAATCGACTTCAAGGCTGTCAGCGACCCCGCCAATGCAATACAGCTCCAGCTTTTTGACCAGATGTCGCGTGGAGGCATGGCGCAACAGCTTGCGCACGATATAGCTGGCAACAATGGTGCCCTGCGAATGACAGAACAGTACAACGCGTTCGTGCTTCTCGAGTGCTTCCTGAATCACATACACCGCCGGTCGCGACAGCTTGCCGTCCTTGCGCAGGGTCCGCGCGGTAACTGATTCCATAAAGTCGCGGGCCAGGCCCCAGGTCGGGGTATGAATCAGGTGCACCGGACGCCGGAAAATCCGGGCAATTTCGCTGGCATTAAGCAGCGCCACCGGCGGCGCAGTAACCGCACCATTGATAAAGAACCAGCGTGAACTGTGCTCCTCCCTGACGATGTGCGGCGGCCGCACCACCAGCGTGCCCTGACTGAAGGATTCGCGCTGTGCCGGGATCAGCACCTGGCCGAGCGAATTGAGCATGTCGCCGATGCTGTTGTAACTGCGCGGATCCAGCTCGGATTTGATGGTCGGCTCATGCATCAGGGGAAACACCGCAAACGGCAGGGTGCTGACATGGCTCAGGCCAAGCGCAATATCGCGACGAATCGCGGAACGGTTATGGGCCAGCTGGCGCAACCAGCGACGGGGACGATCAAGCATCAGGCAAATTCCGGTGAAAGCATGTCACTCTGTCCCCGCTGTCGATGGACTCGGTTGCAGGCGGCTGGGTAGACTGCGTGTTTCTTATTGCCTTGAAGGGTATCAGCATGGCCCAGTCGCGGAAATACAGCCTGACACTTTTTGGCGCTACCGGCTTCACCGGAGGCCTGTGCGCCGACTATCTGGGACAACACCTGCCGGAAGGCACCAGCTGGGCGCTGGCCGGACGTAATCCGGGCAAGCTTGAGGCGGTCCGGGCACGATTGCAGGCCGCTGGCGCTACCAGCTTGCCCGGCCTGATCGAGGCAGACGTCGACGATCAGGCCAGCCTCAATGCCATGGCGCAGCAGAGCAAGGTGGTGATCACCACCGTAGGCCCGTATGTATTTTACGGCGAGGGCGTGGTGCGTGCCTGCGCCGATCACGGCACCCATTATTGCGACCTCACCGGTGAGCCGGAGTTTGTCTGCAATACCCTGACCCGCTATCACGAAAGTGCGAAAAAAACCGGCGCCGCCATTGTCAGCTGCTGCGGCTTCGACTCGATTCCGCACGACGCCGGCGCCCTGTTCACGGTACGGACTCTGGCGCAAAAGCTCGGTGGCCAGATTACGGGTCAGGTCACCATGGAGGGCGTGGTCAGTGCTTCGGCTACTTTTTCCGGTGGCACCTGGCAGTCGGCGATTAGCGCCTTTGGCCGGCCGACGGAAAATCGCTACGCCATGAAGCATGCGCGTATCGCGCTGAATCATCAGTATCCGGAATCCGCCCGCATCCTGCCGATGCTGCCCAAAAAAGATGCCGAACTCGGTGGCTGGCTGGCGCCGATGCCTACCATCGATCCCTTTATGGTGGTGCGCTCTGCCCGCGCGGTGGATGGTTATGGTCCGGATTTCCGTTACGGTCATTTCCTTGCCGCAAAAAGTTTGCCGATGATGCTTGGCGGCATGGTCGGCATTGGTGGCCTGGTGTTGGCGGCGCAGATCAAGCCGATTCGCAACAAACTGCTTGAATATCGTCAATCCGGTGACGGGCCGGCGAAAGAGCAGCGCGACCGCAGCTGGTTCAAGGTGCTGTTCCGGGCGAAAAGTGCTGGCGAACAGGTGCTGTGCGAAGTGGCCGGCGGCGATCCGGGTTATGACGAAACGGCGAAGATGCTGGCGGAAACTGCCATGTGTCTGGCGCTGGATTCCTCGCAGCCGAAGCGTGCCGGTGTGCTGACGCCGGTGATGGCATGTGAGGATCGTCTGATCGAGCGGCTGCAAGCGGCCGGAATGACATTCCGCGAGCTATAAAGCCCTGTAGGAGCGGTCGAGCGACCGCGAATGCCCGTCGACCAATCGCGATGCTTTCGAGCGAATCGCGGTGGATTCAAAGGCATCGCGGTCAGTCGACCGCTCCTACAGTATCTCCAACATTCCGGTCAGACGAAATACATCAACAACCATTCAGCGACGACTGCCGGCTTACTCTCGCCTTCGATCTCGATGGTGTATTCAAACTTCAGCAGCCACTGGCCCGGCTTTTTCTCATCGGCAGTGATCAGTTTCGCCTTGGCGCGGATGCGGCTGTTGACCTTCACCGGCGCCATAAAGCGCAGCTTGTCGAAGCCGTAGTTCATGCCCATCTTCAGGCCTTTCGGAATCACCAGGCCGTCGATGCTGGCCTGCAGATGCGGCAGCAGCGACACCGTCAGGTAACCGTGGGCGATGGTACCGCCGAACGGAGTCTGTTTGGCCATTTCCTCGTTGACGTGAATGAACTGGTGATCAAGGGTCGCATCGGCAAAGGCATTGATGCGGGCCTGATCAATCTGGAACCACTCGGATACGCCGAGCTCCTGGCCTTGGTAGTTTTTCAGTTCGGCGGCATCAATCTGCTTCATGGTCAATCTCCCGGAATGGTCAGTGCTGCGATCATAGCGATGGCCGGCGTCGCCGTCTTGACCGCACAGAACAGCGCTGCGTCACTTGTCGTCAAGGAAGGCACCGATCGCCTCGGCCACCGGCTGCGGCGATTCCATGTGCAGGTGGTGTCGGCCCGGCAGGCGCGTTACCTGCAGCCCTTCAATCCAGCCGAGCCGGTGTTCAAAGTATCCCTGCCCGCCCATGCCCTGCTCACCGACAATCAGCAACGTCGGAGCGCTAATGGCCCGGGCAAAACCTTCCACCTGATCCTCGCTCAGCCGCAGCGACGAGGTCAGCCGCAGGCGCGGATCGGCGCGCCAGGTAAAGCCTTCGCCATCACCATTAACGACCGGCATCAGGCCGCGCTGACAGAGCAGCCGGGAACAATCGTGAGAAAGTCCGCCAAAGCCTTTGGTGCGCGCTTCCACGGCCTCTTCCATATGGCCGTACACCGGCTTCTGTTTGGCCGGCAACAGCTTCATCTCGTCGATGGCACGACGCAGCGTCGCCGCAACCTCAGCGGATGGTGAAGTCGGCGGGCCCAGGCCCTCGATCAGCACCAGCTGGCTGACCCGCTCCGGGTAACAACCGGCAAACAGGGTGGCCACACCGGCGCCCATCGAATGGCCGAGCAGGATAAAACTGTCCCAGCCGAGATGGTCGGCCACCGCCAGCACATCACGGACATGATCGACATAATGCGTCACCGCCTGTTCGGGACGATGCCCGGACAAACCGTGGCCGGAAAAATCCACGGCCACCAGCGGATTCGGCAGCGTATTCATCAGCGGGAAAAACGAGGCGGCATTATCCAGCCAGCCATGCAGCGCCAGTACCGGCATGCCCACGCCGGGCTTTTCCACGGCGGCGAGAATCTGGCCCCAGCAGTCAAAACGTCGTTCGATACGCGTGCTCATGCGCCGCCCCCGGCGGCCAGCAGGTCTTTCAGTTTCTGCAGCACCAGCGCACCGTTCTGCTCAGGCTTTTCCAGCGGGAACATGTGCCCGCCTTCCGCAAACCCCCATTCCATGTCATGCCGACGCACATGCCGACGGGCGCAATGAATGAAACCGGGCTCGGTTTCGCTGCCGTTCACCAGCATGCCCGGCACCTTCAGGCGCGGATAGCTGTAAAGGTTCTTCGGCGTGGTGCGAAAAATGCCGACCTCGACATCGACCAGAAAACGCAACCGGCAAGCATCGGCATCACATTCCACGGCAGAGTCGATGTAATCACGCAGGCAATCAGGATCAAAGCGCTGGAAAAATCCGCGCCTGGAAAAATAGCGGTCCACTTCGGCGCGGTCCGGCCACTCGGCGCGACGGAATTTCGATTTGCCTGCCGGGCTGATGCGGTCTCCCTGACCGAGCAGATCGGCCAGAATAAACAGCCAGCGCACCCAGCCGTTGATCAGCGGCGGGTCAAGCATCACCAGCCCCGAGAACCACTCCGGCCGGCGCGCCGCGATCATAAACATCAGTGCTCCTCCCATGGAGTGGCCCATGCCAACCAGCGGCTTGGGCAGCGGTGCCAGAAAGGCTTCCAGCTCCCGCGACAGCCCGTGCCAGTGGTTGTCCACCGGGAAAGCCGGGTTATGACCAATACGGTCAATGGCATGAACCTGATAATCCTGCTCGAAGGCGGCAAGGAACTTGCGATAACTGCCACCTGGCACGCCGTTGGCGTGGGCGAATGCGAGTACCGGTTTGGCTGACGTCATGGATACCTCCTCAAGCGCGGTATTCTGGCTGCGGTCTGCCCAAGGCTCAATGACGGAAGATGACCCGGTCCTGACCATGTACAATCCGGGCTCTGGTCCCTGAGGCCGAACACAGCCCGACACTAGAGAGCCCTGATGAAACTGGTTTCCTTCAATATCAACGGCATCCGCGCCCGCCCCCACCAGATCGCCCGGCTGATCGACAGCCACCAGCCGGACCTGATCGGCCTCCAGGAAATCAAGGTGCAGGATCAGGAGTTCCCGGAAGAGATGATCCGCGAGCTCGGCTACCACCCCTATTACTTCGGCCAGAAAAGCCACTACGGCGTCGCCCTGCTGACCCGCGAACCGTTGCTTGATGTGCAGCGCGGCTTTCCCGGCGACCCGGAAGACGCCCAGCGGCGCATGATCATTGGCAAGTTGGCTGGCCCGGACGGCAAGCCGGTGACGGTACTGAACGGCTATTTCCCGCAGGGCGAAAGCCGCGACCACCCGGTGAAATTCCCGGCCAAACAGAAGTTCTACGCCGACCTGCAGCACTATCTGGAGCACCACCTGCAGCCGGACGAGGCCGTGGTAGTGATGGGCGATTTCAATATTTCCGCCGAAGACACCGACATCGGCATCGGCGAGGACAACCGCAAACGCTGGCTGCGCGACGGCAAGACCAGCTTCCTGCCGGAGGAGCGCGAATGGTTCCAGCGCCTGCTCGGCTGGGGTCTGAAAGACACCTACCGGATGATCCACGGCGACCGCAATGATCTGTTCAGCTGGTTCGATTACCGCTCGAAAGGCTTTGAGCGGGAACCGCGCCGCGGCCTGCGCATCGACGGCATCCTCGCCAACAGCGCGCTGCAGGCGAAAGTGCGCGATGCCGGCATTGATTACGAGATCCGCTCCATGGAACGGCCTTCGGATCACTGCCCGGTCTGGGTGGAGCTCGCCTGAGATGGCCATGCAATGGCACCGTGACCGGTTCCGGCTGAACCTCGACGGCCTTGGCCTGATCGTCGATCTGGCCATGATCGTGCTGGTGATCCTGAATCTCAGCCTGATCCTGTTCGACTGGCTGTTCAGCGCCGGCCCGGTACAGGCCGGCCTGGCCCAGCTGGTACCGGAGTTCACCGCCTTTTACGCCGACACCATCCACAGCGACTTCATCTTCTGGGACATGATTTTCGTCAGCATCTACCTGACCGAATTCAGCATCCGCTGGATCATCGCCATGGTCCGCCAGACCCACCACCGCTGGTTCTTCTATCCGTTTATCCACTGGTACGACCTGCTCGGCTGCATTCCGGTGGGCGGCTTCCGCTGGCTGCGGATCCTGCGGGTGATCAGCCTGGTCTACCGCCTGCAACGGACCGGCATCATTGACCTGCGCTATACCTGGCTCGGCCTCACCGTGCTCAAGTATTACCGCATCGTGGTCGAGGAAATCTCCGACCGGGTAGTAATCAACGTGCTCGACGGCGTCCAGCGCGAAGTCCGTCAGGGCTCGCCGCTGGTACAGCGGATCGAAACCGAAGTGCTGGAACCACGCCGCCATGAGCTGGTGGACTTCATCGTCAGTCGGGTGGTCAGCGTTATCGCCCAGACCCATAGCCAGTGGCGTCAGGGGCTTGGCGATTACCTGTCGCAGCTGACCGACGATGCCCTGACCCGCACCCCCAGCGGCGCCCGGCTGGCAGCGATTCCGGTGGCCGGCCCGCGGGCACTGGCGCTGATCGGCGACACCGTGCGCGAGCTAGGCGTTGCCCTTACCGACCAGCTGGTAGAGGACCTGACCGCCCCGGAGAGCCGCGACACACTGGACGGCATCGTCGATGGCGTATTGCGCCACGCCGCCGGTGATCGGCACGAGCTGGACCGGTTGATCCGTGAGACCCTGCTGGATGTGCTGGACCAGGTAAAGGTGCAGGTTGCCGTGCAGCAGTGGAAGGAAGGCTCCGCAGAAGCGTAAAACAAAGGTCAAACTTCACCTGTCCCGGCTGGCACGATGGCATCAGGCAGGCGTAAAATGTGACCGACTACTCAGGAAACAAGGTCATCATGAGCGACGAGCAGAACCAGCCTCAGGAAGAGGACCTCAATATCCCGGCACAGAATGTGCTGATGGTAGACGATACCCCGGAAAACCTGGTTGCCCTGCAGGTGGTGCTGGAAGATCTGCCCTGCCAGCTGGTTACCGCCAATTCCGGCCCGGAAGCGCTGGCCAAGCTGCTCAAGCAGGAGTTCTCGCTAGTGCTGCTGGATGTGCAGATGCCGGACATGGACGGCTTTGAAGTGGCCGAAATCATGCGCTCGAACAAACGCACGGTGAACGTGCCGATCATCTTCGTCACCGCCAACTCCCGCGATGACCGCAACATGCGCAAGGGTTACCAGAGCGGCGCCGTGGATTACCTGTTCAAGCCGATCGACCCGACCATGCTCTGCTCCAAGGTCAATTTCTTCCTCCAGCTCGATTACCAGAAGAAGCGTCTCGAAGCCAAACTGCGCCGCAGCCGCGAATCCGCCGAAGCCATGAAGGCCGCCTGGGGACAAAACAGCTGAAACACTGACGCTGCCCTGCTACATTTCCGGATAACCCATTCAGGGCAGATCCCCCAGAGAAACTCTGAATAACCCGTAGGAGCGGTCGATCGACCGCGATTTGTACCGGCGATTTGTACCGGCGATTTGTACCGGCGATTTGTACCGGCGATTTGTACCGAAAGTATCGCGGCCGATCGGCCGCTCCTACGACAGATATGGCAGCTTTCAGAGGTCCCCTAGTGCAAATCCCCGGCTACCGACTCAAATCCGAAATTGGCCGTGGCGGCATGGCCAACGTTTACCTTGCCGTGCAGGAATCTTTCGACCGCCCGGTAGCGATCAAGGTAATGAACCCCGCCCTCGCCGCCGACCCGACCTTCAGCAAGCGCTTTATCCGCGAAGCCAAGCTGATGGCGCAACTGAGCCACCCGCATATCGTCCCGGTGTTTGATATCGGCGCCCACGGCAACCTGCATTACATGGCGATGGAACACATCGCCGGCGGCACCCTGAAGCAGCGTCTGAAAGACGGCATGGAGATGGATGACGCGGCGATCGAACGCATCGTCATGGAAGTGGCCGCCGCACTGGATCATGCCGGCGAGCAGGACATCATTCACCGCGACGTCAAACCCGACAACATCATGTTCCGCGCCGACGGTTCCGCCGTGCTGATGGATTTCGGCATCGCCCGACCGATCCAGGGCGACGATGCCATGACCCAGATGGGCACCATTGTCGGCACGCCCAAGTACATGAGCCCGGAGCAACACCGCGGCAAAGGCGTAGACGCCCGCGCTGATCTTTACTCGCTCGGCGTCGTGCTGTTTGAAATGCTCGCTGGCCGCCCGCCCTATACCGGCGAAGATGCCATGTCGATCGGCATCAAACACATCTCCGAACCGATCCCGCTGCTGCCCGGCGAAAAACGCCGCTGGCAACCGCTGGTGAAAAAGCTGATGGCGAAAGACCCGGAACAACGCTTCCAGCGCGGCAATGAGGTTATCGCCGCACTGAAGGCGTTGTCGTCCGCTGCAGCGGCTGTGGTTGCAGGCACAGCCGCTGCTCCGGCGCCGGTAAAGTTTGTCGACGGCAACACCAGCCAGATCAAACTCGAATCGCGCATGCGCACCAGGGAGCTGAAGGAAAAAGCCGGACTGATGTCGAGCATCTATGTGTTCGATATCTATGTCATGGCCGATGACTTCAACCAGTTTCAGGGCCACTTCCAGAAGATCAGCGAAGAGCTGTTCAACTGGGGCAAGGAACGGGGCAAGAAGTGCGGCAAGGTAAAACTGAAAGCCACCGTGCATCCGTGGATTGCCGGCCGGGTAAAAGAATACGTGCGCAATATCCGCAAGGCGGATACGCATCAGTTTCTCCAGCGAATTCCGATTGAGGTGAATCTGGTTGGAGCGGATGGCAAGCCGATTGAGCAGTATCGGATTGATCCCGAGGCGGCTTGATTTTTCCGGAGCGATCGCGGTCGATCGACCGCTCCTTACAAATGTCACCATCGTGCCAGTCAGGGTCAGGCCCTGTAGGAGCGGCCGATCGGCCGCGATTCTTCCGGACCAAATCGCGGTCGATCGACCGCTCCTACAAGTGACTCTGCGCCAACCGACGACACCTGCTAAACTCCCGCCGCCATGAATACACCGACCCGACCTCCGATCAGCCGCCGCCTGTCCATCGCCCCGATGATGGACTGGACCACCCGTGACTTCCGTTATCTGGCCCGGTTGCTCAGCAAGCACACCCTGCTGTATACCGAGATGGTCACCGCCCAGGCCGTAATCTTCGGCAACCGCGAAGACCTGATCGGCTTCGACGAGGCAGAACATCCGGTGGCCCAGCAGCTCGGTGGCAGCGATCCGAAGCAACTGGCCGAGGCCACCCGTATCTGCGCCGAGTTCGGCTATGACGAAGTCAACCTGAACGTCGGCTGCCCGTCCGACCGGGTGCAGTCGGGCCAGTTCGGCGCCTGCCTGATGGCGGACCCGGACCGGGTGGCTGAATGCGTCGCCGCCATGCAGGCGGTGGTGAATATCCCGGTGACGGTGAAAAGCCGGATCGGTATCGACGATCAGGATGAATACGAATTCCTGCACCGCTTCGTGGAAAAAGTCCGCGCTGCCGGTTGCACCAGCTTTACCATACACGCCCGCAAGGCAATCCTGTCCGGCCTGTCGCCGAAGGAGAACCGCGAGATCCCGCCGCTGATCTACCAGCGCGCCTACGATATCAAACGCGATTTTCCCGACATCGAAGTGATCATCAACGGCGGCATCCGCGACTTTCATCAGGTGCGTGAGCACCTCGGTGAAGTCGATGGCGTGATGATCGGCCGCGAGGCCTACCAGAACCCGTATTTCCTGATCGACGCCGACAAGATCGTCTTCGATGACCCGCATCCGCAACCGGACCGCCATGGCATTGCCGAAGCCTTCATGCCGTATCTGGCAAAACGCTTTGCCGAGGGCCATCATCCCAAGCATGCCCTGCGACATATTCTCAACCTGTTCCAGGCTGTTCCCGGGGCGCGGGCGTTTCGTCGCCATCTGAGCGAGAACATGCATCGCCCGGACACCACACCACAGATTCTGATGGACGCCCTGGCTCTGGTGCCGCGGCCATCGCTGATAGAGGAAGCTTGAATTATGACCAGCAAACGCGAACAGCTGAGCCGCTGGACAACCCTGGTCGCCGACACCGGCGATCTCGATGCGATTCGTACCAGCAAGCCGATTGATGCCACCACCAATCCATCGCTGCTGCTGTCTGTGGCGAAGCAGCCGCAATATCAGCACCTGCTGAAAGAAGCACAGCGCTTTGCCGGCCAGCTTGGTCGTGCGGATGATATCGGCATTCTTTGTGATGCGTTTGCCACCGTGACCGGCGCCGAAATTGTTCGCACCATTCCCGGCCTGATCTCGACCGAAGTGGATGCGCGCCTGTCGTTTGACACCAATGCCATGCTCGCCAGAGGCCGACGCATTATCGCCATGTATCGCGAGCTCGGCATCGAGCGTGACCGGGTGCTGATCAAGATTGCTTCCACCTGGGAAGGTATTCGCGCCGCGGAAGTGCTCGAAGAGGAAGGCATTCGTTGTAACCTGACGCTGTTGTTTGCCCTGCCGCAGGCGATTGCTGCAGCAGAAGCCGGCGCCACCCTGATCTCGCCGTTTGTTGGCCGGATCTATGACTGGTACCTGAAACATGGCACCGACATCACCGGGCCGGAAAATGATCCCGGCGTGCAATCGGTCAAGGAAATTTTCCACACATTGAAATCGCGCGGCTTTGGCACCGTGGTAATGGGCGCCAGCTTCCGACAGATCTGGCAGATCGAAGCGCTGGCCGGCTGCGACAAGCTGACCATCGCGCCGAACCTGCTGCAAGTATTGGCTGCGGATGATGAGCCGCTGACCCGGGCACTGGATGATCGCGATATCGACAGCGTCGATGACGTTGCACCGATGCGCGAACAGGAATTCCGCTGGCTACTGAACGACAACCCGATGGCAACCGAATTGCTGGCCGACGGCATCCGCCGCTTTGCCCGCGATCAGGAAAGCCTGGAGGCGCTGCTCGGAGGGGCTCGCTGATGCGCGGCTGGCTCAAGGGATTACAGGCCGGGCGCCATGTCTGCAGCGAGCAGGATCAGCATGTCGCCGCAGCCGCGCTGATGTATGAAGTGGCCCGCGCCGATGACCAATGGCAGGACAGCGAATCCGATGCCCTGCTGGAACGCATGGCAGAGCGCTGGCAGCTCTCACATGAGGACGCAGATGCCCTGTTGAAAGAAGCCCATGCACTGGCAGAAAACGCCACCGACTATCACGAGATGGTGCGCTCACTGCGGCAGTGGCAGCCGGAGCAAAGGCGTGATCTGGTGCTCGACATGTGGGCGGTGGCGCACGCCGATGGCGAGGTCCATCCGCAGGAGGAATATGTGATTCGCAAGGTGGCGGATCTGCTCTACGTCAGCCACAGCGATTTTATTCGCGGCAAGCTGATGCACGGCAAAGCCTGAACAAACAACACCCCCGCACACCCTGCAGGAGCGGCTGACCAGCCGCGATCATCTCGAAAAAGAATTCGCGGTCGATCGACCGCTCCTACAAACACACAGACCACTCGAACCGTGTAGGAGCGGCTGACCAGCCGCGATCGGGGTTACCAGTCCGCGTCGTCGCCCCAGTCGCCTTCCTCAAAGTCGGCACCGAAGTTATCCTCGATTTCTTCGCCGGCTTCCATACGGCGCGACGACAGATAGAAGTCGCGCATGAAGCTGTAGCGCTCGCCAACGATATTCTTCTCCAGATCCAGCAGGTCGGCGCGCATATCCACCACATACACCGCCGACACACTCCAGCGGGTCAGGTCGTGATCAATCCAGCTACGCGGGGAAATATAGTCCTCCGGCCAGATCATGGTCACATCCCGCACCGTCGACGGGCCCAGCCCCGGCAATACCAGATAGGGGCCGGACGGCACCCCCCAGCGCGCCAGGGTAATACCAAGGTCACTGGTGCGCTTGTCCAGCCCGGCCGGGGTGGCCACATCGAACAGACCGCCCACGCCCATGGTGGTGTTCATCAGCACACGGCCGGTACTGTTCGCCGCACGGCCCCACTCCCACTGCAGGATATGGTTGACGATGCTCGGCACGTCTTTCGCGTTCTGGAATACCCGGGTAATGCTGTTATCCAGCCAGCCCGGGGTAATCCAGCGATAACCCTTCGCGGTGGGCTTTAAGAAATAGCGATCCACTGCTTCGTTGAAAGCAAACATTTTCCGGTTAAACCCTTCCCACGGATCATCCGGATGGCGGGCAGGTTCAGGGGTGGCCGCCAGCGCCGGCAACGGCATCAGTAATAACAGCAGGAGGAAAACCGGTTTCATTATGTGCTCCGCGAAAGCCGTCGCCGAGTATACCGGCCGACAGGTCAATCGCGAGTCCCCAGCAGGATATCTTTGTTGCGCCACTGCTCAAAAAGATCAGAGAGAAACGGCTGCAGGCTGGCCGGCGCTTGCCCCAGCTCGGCCGCCAGGCTCTCCAGCAGATCATTGCCACTGGGCTGATCGCCCTGCTCCGCCGCCTGTTCCAGCAACTGGATCAGCCGGGCACTGGCGGCGTTCAGCTCCATAAAATGCACCTTGTCGGCCCGGTCCCGCCAGACCAGCAGCCAGACCGGGGCCGGCAGCGGCGCGTCAGGAACGGCGTCGGCCTTGATCAGGTGTAACGGCCAGTGCGAACCAACCAGCACCAGCAGCGGATTCAGCAGCGGCGCGCCGACCAGCAAATCCCCGGCGGGATCGATTCCCTGCGCAGGAATCTCCTCGCGGCTGACGTCCAGCGCCAGCTCCAGCCACTCGTAATAGGCCAGCTCCGCCATAAAGGGCGGGTAGCCGTCGCGGTCATACAGGCCGGTGTTCAGCCAGCCGAGAAACTGGGCCGGAATATCGACAAAGTAGCCGCTGTCGCAACGATGGTCGGCAAAAAAACGCCGCACCAGATAATGCCAGTCGGCCTCACTGAGCAACGAACGCAGCACCGGAAAGCCATTGCTGAGAAAGCCTTCCAGATTGCGCCAGAACAGATCGCGATAAATGTCCATGCGCCGGTCTTCAATACCTTCCGGCGCCGGCTGATGCTGCGGGTCGCGCAGATGCGCGGCAAAGCGGCGTTGGGTGTCGAGAAAGGTTGCACTGCTCATCCGGCCAGACTCACCTTGCCGGCAGCCGCCTGAATCGCGCGGACATGATCCAGTTCAGCCAGCAACTCGGCCAGCGGCGGGAAATTGAAATCACGCTCCAGCAACACCGGCATACCCGGCACCCGCTCGCAGGCTTCGGCCAGCAAGGCCCAGACCGGATCAATCACGGCTGAACCATGGGTATCCACCTTCAGGTCATCGGCCTCATCGAAGTGGCCGGCAACGTGGCAATAAATAATTCGCTCCGCCGGCAGTGCGCGCAAAAATTCGTGCGGGTCATAACGGTGATTGATGCTGTTGACCCAGATATTGTTAACGTCGAGATGCAAGTCGCAATCCGCTTCACGGATTACCGCGTTGATAAAATCGATTTCGGCCATTTCCTGTTGCGGCGCCGCGTAATAACTGACGTGCTCCACCGCAATACGCTGGCCAAGAAAATCCTGTACCTGACGAATCCGGCCGGCGACATGCTTGACCGCTTCTTCGGTAAAGGGAATCGGCATCAGATCATAAAGATGGCCGTCATCAGAACAGTAACTCAGGTGCTCGCTGTAGCAGCGCACCTTGTATTGACGGAGAAAATCACGCACCTCCGCCAGCATGGCAAAATCCAGTGGCGCCGGGCCGCCCAGTGACAGCGACAAGCCATGGCACACCAACGGATAGCGCTCGGCAAACTGATCAAACCGGCGACGCAGGGCGCCACCAATCGGAATCCAGTTTTCCGGCGCGATCTCGAGAAAGTCCGGCAGGTTATCGGCACCGGAGTCTGCCAGCGGGCCCATCAGGGCCCGCCGCAAACCCAGCCCGGCACCGTGCACCGGGTAGCGAGGCGATGACATGGTCAGCGCTCAGGCTCAAGCAACAACGACGGTATCAGCCGCCGCTCTTGCCCTCACCACACTTGCCTTCGCCACACTTGCCTTCAGCGCCTTTGTCTTTGCGGTCTTTCTTGTCTTCACCGCACTTGCCTTCGCCGCACTTGCCTTCACCACACTTGCCCTCGGCGCTCTTGCCGCTGGCATCTTTGCCTTCGCCACATTTGCCTTCACCGCACTTGCCTTCACCACCTTTCTCACCATGGTGCTCAGCCAGCTGGTAACCACCAGAGAGTTCCTTGGCAGCAAACGGATTTTCGGCAGCCATCACCGGCGCGGACATAACGGAAGCAACCACAGCGGCGCCCAGGGTTGCAGCAAGCGGATTCAGTTTATTGAACTTGGCCATCTGGAAATCTCCTGATTGATTATCTGAACACGTCCATCGGGCCAGGATGGCCCTCAGGTACTCTAGCAGATGCACTGACTAAGGTTATGTTACGAATTGCGTCCCCAAAACGTGAAAAGGGCCCTCAATTGAGAGCCCTTTCACAATTTAC
>JBECKT010000035.1:0-30150 GCA_040235405.1 Alcanivoracaceae bacterium | reverse complement strand
TGTTTCTGGCCGGCGTCCGCGGCGCCTTCCTCTGGCACCAGGCCGGCGGCCGCCGCTGGCACCTGCTGTTCCGCCGCCAGCGGCTGTTAACCGCTTGTCAGGGGATGCTGGCCCTGTAGAGATGCCTGATGCGAGTAAGATTGGTCGGCAGTGAACCGCCCTGACCTCGCATCTGGCTTCTTCCCCGAACCTCACCACACCACGGACAAGCCCCCCATTTTCCCGTATCATTGCGCCGCCTTTTCCGCCCCATCCGTCAGTCGAGGACCCGTCATGTCGCAACCGCTGAACCCCCTGCTCGCCATCTCTCCCGTCGACGGCCGTTATGGCAGCAAATGCGACAGCCTGCGTGAGATCACCAGCGAATATGGCCTGATCCGCAATCGGGTCCGGGTCGAGGTGCACTGGCTGGAAGCGCTGGCCCGCCATCCGGACATCAAAGAAGTGCCGGCACCCAGTGCTGAAGCGGCCTGGCAGCTGCGTAATGTGTCGCAGAGCTTTTCTCTGGAAGGTGCTGCCCGGATCAAGGAAATCGAACGCACCACCAACCATGACGTCAAGGCGGTGGAGTATTACATCAAGGAGCAGATGGAAAATAACACCGAGCTGAAAGCGATCGGTGAGTTCGTCCATTTCGCCTGCACCTCGGAAGATATCAATAACCTGTCCTACAGCCTGATGCTGGCAGATGCGCGCAAGGTCATGCTGCCGGTAATGGACAAGGTTATTCGTGCACTGAAACAACTGGCCCACTCGCTGGCGGCGGAACCGATGCTGTCGCGCACCCATGGCCAATCCGCCTCACCAACCACCGTCGGCAAGGAACTGGCCAATGTGGTGGCACGCCTGCAGCGTCAGCGCGAGCAGTTTGCTGCCGTTGCCCTGCTCGGCAAGATCAATGGTGCGGTCGGCAACTACAACGCTCACCTGAGCGCCTATCCGGAAATCGACTGGCCGGCATTTGCGCAGAAATTTGTCGAAAGTCTCGAGCTGACTTTCAACCCGTATACCACCCAGATCGAACCGCACGATTGCATTGCCGAGTATTTCCACGCGCTGATGCGTTTCAACACCATCCTGCTGGATTTCAATCGTGACGTCTGGGGCTACATTTCGCTGGGCTATTTCAAACAGCGCACCGTGGCCGGCGAGATCGGTTCTTCGACCATGCCACACAAGGTCAACCCGATTGATTTCGAAAACTCGGAAGGCAATCTCGGTCTTGCCAACGCCATCATGGATCATCTGGCGGCGAAGCTGCCGGTGTCGCGCTGGCAGCGCGACCTGACTGACTCCACCGTGTTGCGCAATATCGGTGTCGGCCTGGCCCACAGCCTGATTGCCTATGAAGCGTCACTGAAAGGCATCAGCAAGCTGGAAGTGAACCCGGCCCAGCTTGGTGCCGATCTTGACGCCGCCTGGGAGGTACTGGCTGAACCGATTCAAACGGTGATGCGTCGCTACGGCATCGAGAAACCGTACGAAAAACTGAAAGAGCTGACTCGCGGTAAAGCCATTACCCGCGAAGCGCTGGAAACCTTTGTCGACGGTCTGGCCATTCCGGACGATGCCAGGACGCGTCTGAAAGCCATGACGCCGGCCAGCTACACCGGCAACGCCGCGGAACAGGCGCGCAAGGTCTGATGTCGATGACCGCCCTGCCGAGTTTTAGCCTGCCGCTGCCCGCCGATGAGTTTCTGCGCGATGTCTGGCAGAAAAAGCCGCTGCTGATGCGCGGCGCCGCCAGCGGCCTGGATCACCCGGACCCGGACACGCTGGCCGGTCTGGCACTGGAAGACTGTATCGAGTCACGGCTGATGACCGGCGCCGGCACCGGGCCGTGGAACGTCCAGCAAGGTCCGTTTACCGAGCAGGATTTTGCCTCTCTGCCAAAGCAGAACTGGACATTACTGGTGCAGTCCGTCGATCACTTCATGACCGAAGTGTCACTGCTGCTCGACAGCTTTGCCTTCCTGCCCGGCTGGCGCATTGAAGACATCATGCTCAGCTATGCCGTCAGAGGTGGCAGTGTCGGCCCGCACTACGACCGCTATGACGTGTTCCTGCTCCAGGCCTCGGGCAAGCGTCGCTGGCAGATTGGCCCGCATTGCGATGACAACAGCCCGCGCCTGCCGCACGATCAGTTACGGCTGCTTGCCGATATGCCGGTCAGTGAAGAATTTGTGGTCGAGGCCGGCGACGTACTGTACCTGCCACCCGGGATCGGTCACTGGGGCGTGGCCGAGGACGACGACTGCGTGACCTGGTCAGTCGGTTTCCGTGCCCCGGCGCCGGCGGATCTGCTGGCCAGGCTGGCCGACGCCGCCATCGAGCACGCCGACCAGAGCCTGTTCACCGATCCGGGCCGCAGCCCCTGCCCGGCCCCGGAGCTGCTGGCCGACCCCGACATGACCAGCCTGTACGAGCAGGCTCTGGCGCTTATTGATCGCGATGTAATGCGTGCAGCGCTGGCCAGTCTGCTGTCCGAACCCCGGCAGCCGGCCGGCCTTGATTTCGAGGTTGATTGCGGGCACATTGCCGCCGCCTCAAGGGACACTGTGCTGGTGCGCCACGGAGCCGCCAGACTGTTGATTGACAGTGTCGGCGACGCCTGGCTAAACGGCGAGCGCCGCTCCCTGAGTGACGCCGAGCGGCCTTTGGTCTGCCTGCTGGCGCGCCAGCGCAAGTACACTGAAATGGAATTGCAGCCGCTGTTGAACGACGAATCAGAGCAGCTGATGGAGGAGTGGATTGATGCCGGCTTTTTCACCGTTATCGAGTAACCAGCCAATGCCCGTGACCATTCAACGCACGTCCTGGGCGGAACATGAAGCGGCCCTGCGCAGCATTCGTGAAACCGTGTTCATTCGCGAACAACACGTCCCGGAGGCACTTGAATGGGATGATCAGGATGCCGATGCGGTGCACTTTCTCGCCATCGGCCCGGAAAATACTCCCGTTGGCTGTATCCGCTTGCAGCCAACCGGGCAGATCAGCCGTCTGGCAGTGCTTGAGCGATTCCGCAATCAGGATATCGGCTCTGCCCTGCTGACTGCCGCTGAAAACGAAGCGCGACAGAAAGGCATGAAGGAAATTTTCCTGCACGCTCAAACCCAGGCGGCCCATTTCTACGAAAATGCCGGCTTTACCGTCAGTGGCGGCATCTTTCTGGAGGCTGATATTCCGCACCGGCAAATGTTCAAGGAGCTTGAACGCTGATGCAGGCCGCCGGATTATCCGGCATGGCACCTGCCGCGTCAGATTGACGAATGCTGGCTACACCCGTAACGATCCGGCACTACGCCAACTGAGTATTTGCGCCGGCGCCTCCGGCTCTGAGGTGCCCGAGCAGGCGCTCCCTCGCAGACTCATAGTGGCGCCGCGACAGGGCGCCACTGTCCAGCATTCGCCGGTGCTCTGCCAGCTCAGCCGCCAGACGCCTGCTGCCCTTGGGCAGCACGACTTGCGCCCCTTCTATCCGCTCGGTGATTACGCTGACAAACGCCTCGATATTGGCGGACGCCCAGAAACGACGGTCGATCTGGCAGACCGGAGCTGCCCCCAACGCGGTGCTGAACAACCATCGTCCGGGACGTGCAGACATGGCAGCCAGCGCCAACAGACAGAGCACTGCCAATGCGACCAGCGGCAAAGCTCGCGGCTGAAACAACCCACTCACCAGCAATAACACCGCACCAGCCATAGCCACCACGCCTGACCGGGCCAGCAGGTCTCCTGGCTGATAATCGGGTTGTGCTCGCAGATAAGCCAGATTCAGAACCCGCTCGGCCTGATCCGGCCTGAGCCTGTCACGAATGCCCAGATAATGGCCATTGAACAGCTCGAGCTCGACTTCCCGCCCCTGCCAGGGACTGCGCTGCAGCAAGCAGGCTTCTCCGCGACGCTGATCCGGGCTTGGCACAGCAACGTAGTCGTCATTCAGGATTCGGCCAAGCGCTACTTGCGGCAATGTCATGACAGGAGGCCTCCCGACCAATCGGATAGGAAGATAGTGTCACGATGCAGCAATGCTTAAATATGAACCAGTTGGCAGACACCAGTTGGGCGGAGCCTCATTCCTGAGAAGTTGTCAGGCGGATCAGGGTATGACCACTGGCCCGATACTTTTCCTCAAAATCACTAATCGGTTGTTCCGGCACAAAGCGTTGCAGCGAAGCTGCTCGACCAGCCAGCGCCAGCGCTGCCGCCATCTCCTCAGCATACACCGGCCAATTCGTACGCAGCTCAAGCGCCATACTCAGGGTAAGCAATTGCGGAAATACCGGATGGCCGTGCCAGCGACGCTGAAGATGCCCGGGCTTCGGCCATGGATTAGGATACAGCAGGAAGTGCCGATTGATCCGCCAACAGGCCTCCAGCATCAACCGCCATATATCCGCACACTCCGCTCTTACCAGCTGCAAATTATCCGGGAGCTTGCCGAATCTTTCGTTGCCTCGCTGCAAGCGTGCAGCAGACTGATCTACACCAATAACGAGCGCATCCGGGTAACGCCCGGCCAGCACCCTCGCAGCCCTGCCCGTACCACAGCCGGAGTCCAGAATCATTGCCCGGTTCCCCCCCTGCTGCGCTCGCCATTGCTGCAGGTGCTGGAACACAAGCTGGTTATGAACTGCAACAGGTTTACGCCAGCATGAGGAAAGATGGCGAGAGATAACTGCTTCAAGAGAGAGGTGCACTCCTTCTTGCGAGGAGTGCACCGGACGACTGTTACCGATCACAAGGCCTCCGCTTGGCGGCGCCTTATTCTATCGCCGCGGTAGCATCAAGACGTGCGCCATCAAGCACGGAAAGATCAGGCACCATAACGCGCCTTGGCCTCGATCCGGCGACGGTGCAGGACCGGCTCGGTGTAGCCGCTCGGCTGGGCGCAGCCCTCGAACACCAGTTCGCAGGCAGCGGCAAAGGCGACGCCGTCGAAGTCCGGAGCCATCGGCCGGTATAGCGGGTCATTGGCGTTCTGCTTGTCGACCACCACCGCCATGCGCTGCATCGCCGCCATAACATCGTCCTTGCTGACCACACCGTGGCGCAACCAGTTGGCGATGTGCTGACTGGAGATACGCAGGGTAGCGCGGTCTTCCATCAGGCCAACATCGCTGATGTCCGGCACCTTGGAGCAGCCGACGCCCTGATCAATCCAGCGCACCACGTAGCCGAGGATGCCCTGGCAGTTGTTGTCCAGCTCGGCGCGCTTCTCTTCGGCGCTCCAGTTAGTGTCGGCAGCCAGCGGGATGGTCAGGATGTCATCCAGCGAGGCGCGTCCGCGGCTCTGTAATTGTTTCTGTACGGCGAAGACATCGACACGGTGGTAGTGGCTGGCATGCAAGGTGCCAGCGGTCGGAGAAGGTACCCAGGCGCAGTTGGCGCCGGCCTTCGGATGGCCGATCTTCTGCTCCATCATCTGCTTCATTTCGTCCGGCATGGCCCACATGCCCTTGCCGATCTGGGCATGGCCCGGCAGGCCACATTCCAGACCGATATCCACGTTCCAGTCTTCGTAGGCGGCGATCCACTTCTGCTTCTTCATGTCCGCCTTGCGCACCATGGCGCCGGCTTCCATAGAGGTATGGATCTCGTCACCGGTACGGTCAAGGAAGCCGGTGTTGATGAACATGACCCGCTCTTTGGCAACACGGATACATTCTTTCAGGTTCACCGTGGTCCGGCGCTCCTCGTCCATAATGCCGATTTTCAGGGTGTTGCGCGGCAGACCCAGCGCGTCTTCAACGCGGCCGAACAGTTCGCAGGCGAACGCCACTTCTTCCGGGCCGTGCATCTTCGGCTTGACGATGTAGACCGAGCCGGTGCGGCTGTTGCTGTATTTGCCGAGGCCCTTGAGGTCATGCATGGCCGCCAGCACGGTGACCATGGCATCCATGATGCCTTCCGGAATTTCTTCGCCGTTAACCAGAATGGCGTTGTTGGTCATCAGGTGGCCAACATTGCGAACCAGCAGCAGCACACGGCCGTGCAGGGTCAGTTCGCTGCCATCGACAGCAGTGTAGGTGCGATCCGGGTTCAGGGTACGGGTAATGGTGCGACCGCCCTTCTCCATGGTCTCGGCCAGATCACCCTTCATCAGACCAAACCAGTTGCCATAGGCGACCACCTTGTCCTGTGCGTCCACCGCAGCGACGGAATCTTCGCAGTCCTGAATGGCGGTCACCGCGGACTCCAGCAACAGGTCCTTGACGTTGGCCGGGTCTTCAGCACCAATCGGATGGCTGGCGTCGATCTGGATTTCAATATGCAGGCCGTTGTTGACCAGCAGGATGCCCTTTGGCGCAGCGACATCACCGCTATAACCAACAAACTGGGCCGGATTCTTCAGACCGGTTTCGCCAGCGGCGGTTTTGACCACCAGTTTGCCGTCAACGATGCTGTAGCGGGTCGACTCGCTGTGCGAACCGCTGGCCAGCGGCGCCGCATCGTCCAGCAACTGACGCGCCCAGGCAATCACCTTGGCGCCACGCTTGGGATTGTAGGCGCCGCCCTTCTCGGCACCGCCTGCGTCACTGATCACGTCGGAACCGTACAGGGCATCGTACAGGCTGCCCCAACGGGCGTTGGCGGCGTTCAGGGCGTAACGGGCATTCATCACCGGCACCACCAGCTGCGGGCCAGCAATCGACCCGATTTCCTGATCAACGTTGGCAGTGGTCACGCTGAACGCCTCGCCTTCCGGCAACAGGTAACCGATCTCGGTCAGGAACGCCTTGTACTCAGCCATATCGATGGCCTTGCCCTGACGGGCCTGATGCCAGGCATCGATCTTTGCCTGAATCGCATCGCGTTTTGCCAGCAACGCCTTGTTCTTCGGCATCAGGTCGCTGGCAATTTTTTCCAGTTCGGACCAGAACTTGCCGGCATCGACGCCGGTGCCGGGAATGATGCGGTTGACCACCAGATCATGCAGAACAGGGGCGATTTCCAGGGTGCCGTGCTTGATGCGATCAGTCATGGGGCAGATACCTATCCGGTCAAATAAAACGGACGCCGGGCCAGGGCCCGGGCAGTGAAGGCGGCGATTCTAACGGATTCGTCCGGTCAGTTCATGCCTGCCGGCATCGCCACCGTGACCAAAGGGTCAGCCTCTGATCAGGTTACAGACTGAGAACATCAAGCCGATGCTGCTCGCCATTGCTGCGGCTGGCGCGACCTTGCTCAAGATCGGCAAAATTGAACAATCGGTTGTCGGCCAGCTGCGACGGCGCCACATTCTGCACCGCAGCAAAGATGCTCTCGATCCGTCCGGGAAACTGCCTGTCCCACTGTTGCAGCATGTCCTTGACCGCCTGCCGCTGCAGACCGTCCTGGGAGCCGCACAGGTTGCAGGGAATGATCGGGAACTGCTTGCAGGCGGCAAACTTTTCGATGTCTTTTTCACGGCAATAGGCCAGCGGCCGGATCAGGATATGTTTGCCGTCATCACTGCGCAGTTTCGGCGGCATGGCTTTCAGCTTGCCGCCATAAAACAGGTTCAGGAACAGGGTTTCGACGATATCGTCACGGTGATGGCCAAGCGCGATCTTGTTGGCGCCAATTTCCTCGGCAAAACCGTACAGAGTGCCACGGCGCAGGCGCGAACATAACGAGCAGGTGGTTTTGCCTTCCTCGATTTTCTCGCGGACGATCGAGTAAGTGTCTTTCTCAAGGATGTGATACGGGACGCCTTCCTTTTCCAGATATTCCGGCAGTACATGTTCGGGAAAGCCCGGCTGTTTCTGATCCAGATTGACCGCAATCAGCTCGAACCTCACCGGCGCCGTCACCTGCAAATTACGCAGGATATCGAGCATGGTGTACGAGTCCTTGCCACCGGACAGGCAAACCATGATCCGGTCACCGTCCTGGATCATGTTGAAATCGGCGATCGCCTGACCAACCTCGCGTCGCAAACGCTTCTGCAATTTGTTGAAACGGACCCGGTGTTTGGGCAGCAGCTGGTCAGCGACTTCATTCATGGCAGGGCTCGGGATCTGGCAGGTTCAGGTAACTTTAACGCGACGGATAACCGTCCGGTACAGGCCCGGGAACCAGCGCTTCAGCCAGATCCCCAATCCCTCGCGGCCGGCGATGATAACCTGAGCCCGGTCGCGCTGCACGGCGTGGATGATGCGCTCGGCGCAGACTTCCGCCGGCATGCCCTGTTTTTGGTAGTCATCCATCAGCCCGTGGACACCGCCATCGCCGGTGATCGCATTTACAGATACCTGGGTGCGGATAAAGCCGGGCAGCACCATTAGCACCCGCAGACCGTTGTCGTGTTCTTCCGCGCGCAGCGATTCGAACCAGCCGTGCAGGGCATGCTTGGAAGCGCAGTAGGCCGAACGCAGCGGTGTTGGCAGCTCACCGACCAGACTGGAGATCACCACCACCCGGCCGGCACGCTGTTCGCGAAACCAGGGCAGCACCGCCTTGGTCAGGCCGATAACGCCGAAGAAATTGATTTCCATAACCCGCCGATCGACCCTGATGTCGGTGTCCAGCACCCGCGAGCGCTGGCTGATGCCGGCGTTGTTGACGAGGATGTCGAGGCGGCCGAAATGGGCGCGAACTTTTTCCACTGCCTCGGCAAATTCAGCTGGCTCGGCCATGTCGAGGGCCAGCACCAGATGGTTTTCCGGCCAGACCAGTCGCTGCCGCACCCGCTCAAGCTCGTCAGCCCGGCGGGCGGACAACACCACCCGGGCGCCATAGCGACTGAACTCCATCGCCAGAGCCTCGCCGATGCCACTCGACGCACCAGTAATCCAGACTACCTGATTGGCAAAAGACATGCTGATTTCCTGTCGGCATTGAAAGGCGCCTAGGGTGGTACGGGATGGGGTGGGCGTCAATGGCCGCGAAGGTCGCAACCTGTATCGGACTGCAGGAAAGACTATGCGGCAGTGATCGTCGCCGGTCTGGCCTCACATTCCGCTGCTTGTCTGCATCTCCTATTTTCGCTTTTTCCTGTTCCTGGGAGCCTCTGAATAACTTGTAGGAGCGGTCGATCGACCGCGATCTGGCCGGAAGAATCGCGGCCGATCGGCCGCTCCTACATTTGCTTCACCCCTGACTCACGGCGGCGCGGAGTCTCCGTTAGGCGTGAACGCCACCGCATCCGTAGGGTGACTTCAAGTGCTGCGCAGCGGAACGGTCAGCCCGGAGGATGTGGCGGCGGTTGCGCCCTGGCACCATGGTGAAGGTGCGACAACCGCTACCACCTCAGGTAAAAGCTACTTCAGTTCCCGCGACGACAAGCCAAGCAACTGACGCGCCACAATCAACTGCTGGATCTGCTGGGTGCCCTCGAAGATGTCGATGATCTTCGAATCCCGGGCCAGCTTCTCCAGCAGGAACTGCTCGGAATAACCCAGCTCGCCACACAGCTCCACGCACTTCAGGGTAATAGCATTGCCGACCCGGCCAGCCTTGGCCTTGCACATCGAGGCTTCCTTCGAGTTCGGCTGGCGGTTGTCCGCCATCCAGGCCGCCTTGTAGGTCATCAACCGGGCCGCGTCGAGGTCCGCTTCCATCCGGTAAAGCTCGGCCTCAATCGCAGTGGAATTGTTAAGTGATTTCGAGAAGTCAGCCTTAACTCCTTCTTTTAAAAGGATTTCACGCGTGATCTCCAGCGCCGCGCGAGCAACACCGAGAGCCATGGCCGCAACCTGCGGGCGGGTGTTGTCGAAGGTTTGCATGACCCCGCCGAAGGCCTTCTTGCGCGCCTCTTCGGTGTCTGCCACTTCCGCCGAGCCAAGGATGTTTTCCTTCGGAATACGGCAGTCGTTAAGGCTCAGGGCAGCAGTGTCAGATATGCGCAAGCCCATCTTGTCCTCGACCCGAACCAGCGCCATGCCGGGGTTGTCACGCGGCACGATAAACGACTTGATCGCCGCCTTGCCCTTGGACTTGTCCAGCGTCGCCCAGACCACCACCGCGTCGCAGCGCTGGCCGGCGGTGCAGTAAATCTTCTCGCCGTTCAGCACCCACTCGTTACCGTCGAGACGGGCGCTGGTGGACACCGCCGCGGAGTCGGAACCGGCACCCGGCTCGGTGATCGCCATGGCGCAATACAGCTTGCCGAATTTTTCCTTCTGCTCCGGCGTGCCGACGGCCATCACCGCCGCGTTGCCAAGGCCGGCGCCCGGAATCGACAGCATCAGGCCAACGTCACCCCAGCACATCTCTTCCACGCCGACGATGCCGGTCAGGTTGGCGCCGTTCCTGATGCCATCCCCGGCGCCCTGCTCCTTGTCCTTGTCCTTGTCCTTGTTCTGGCTGGGACGCACCGCAGCAAGCATCTGCGCCACCGGGCGCAGCTCTTCCGGGGTATCACAATGTTCGATCCTGTCGTAGTTGCGCGAGATCGGCCGGAACACATTGCTCGCCAGCTGGTGCGACATTTGCTGGACCATCAGCATTTTTTTTGGCAGTTCGAGATTGATCATGTCTGTCTCCAAAAGGGCCAGGCCCTTACACCATCAGGGAACCTTCCAGCACGCCGACGGCGCGCAGGTTGCGATACCACATTTCCAGCGGATAATCGCGAATGAAGCCGGCGCCGCCGAACAATTGAATGCCGTTGGTGCCGATTTCCATCGCCTTGTCGGCACACAACACCCGGGCCAGATAGGCCTCGCGGTGGAACGGCAGGCCATCGCGGGCCCGGCTGGCGGCGCGCCAGACCAGCAGCCGCATGGCCTCCAGCTCGATGCCGATATTGGCGACCATAAACGCCACCGACTGACGCCAGGCAATCGGTTCTCCAAATGCCTTGCGCTCGTTAACGTAGGGAATGCTGAAATCCAGCACCGCCTGGCAACAACCCACCGCCAGCGCGGCAACGCCGAGCCGGGACAGATCAACCAGACGCTCCAGATCAAGGTTTTCCAACCGGTTCAGGGCCGGCACACGGACCTGATCAAAACTGACCGTGAAGGTTTCCAGCGCCCGCAGACCCATGTAGTCGGCGGCCTGCGCTGACACGCCCGCGGCGCCCTTTTCGACCACGAATGCAGCAGGCCCACTGCCCTGCAAATCGGCAATGACCAGCAGCAGCTCGGCATCGGCGCCGAACGGCACCAGCCGCTTCTCGCCGCTGATGACATAGCCATCGCCGTCTGCCACTGCTTTGGTGGTCAATTCGGATGGCTCGAAAGTGGCACGGCCTTCCATCAGCGCCAGCGCCGCCGGAACGAACTGCTCTGCGGCAAGACGCGGCAAAAATGCTTCCTGCTGCTCTGCGCTGGCAAAATCCAGCAGCGCATTGATTACCCCGAGCGGCGCCAACGCGCCAAGGGCCAGCGAAATATCACCGTGGCCGAGATCCTCGACCGCCAGCACATTGGCCATCGGGTCGCGCGGCATGCCGGCACCACCGTGAATCTCGGGAATCGGCAACAGAGTCAGGCCAAGCTCGACGGTGCTGTCATAAAAACCGGCTGGCGCCACGCCAGCCTCGTCGGCGGCCCGGGCTATCGGGCGAATCTGTTTCTCGGCAAAGCGCTGCAGGCTTTCCCGGGTCATGCGCTGCTCTTCAGTCAGCGACAGGTCAAACGGCATATCCTGACTCATCTTGGCTCCCGGTCGGGGGTATATGGCGATTAGGGTATCTGGCACCAATCAAACGATCGTTTGAACGGCCCGATGCTGGCATAGCTGCGCGACAGCGACAAGCATCTGTCACTTATTGGCGCAGTCCGATGTCGCGCACAGCCAGGGTGGTTCCGATATACTCGGGCCCACTTTCACGGTCGGGTCCGGCTGCCTGACCACAGGAACAAAAACGATAACAACAGACTCAGGTCCGCTAGTGTTCCGACTGATACCTCGCCATGACCCGGTCATGGCACTGCGTCTGAACCGCCAGATGATGGCGGTGTACTCCTATTTCCTCGTCTGGGGAGGCACCCTGCTGGGCATCCAGCTCGGCATCTATCCCCACAACACTCCTCACGTACCGGTGTTCATCTCGCTGCTGCTGTTCAATATGCTGGTGTTCGCCGCCATTCGCAGCGGCCTGTCGAAGATGCTGCCTGATCCCAGCCTGACCATTCCGCAAATGCTGTCTGCTGTTGCCCTGGTTACCACCCTGATCCATTACGCCGAAGAAATGCGCGGCGCGATGATCTCGATTTACTTCATGGTAATGACCTTCGGAGTATTTTCTCTTGATCGCCGCAAGATGATCGGCATGTCTGTGGTTATCCTGGGCTCGTTCACCGGACTGATGATCCACGACGCCCTGAATGCGCCCCAGCGGGTGGTATTCGGCATTGCATTCGGCCAGTGGTCTATTCTCCTGCTTGGCCTGATCTGGTTCGTTTTTGTTGGCGGTTATATTCACAACCTGCAACAACGCATCCGGGAACAGCGTGAGTCGTTGCGGGACAACCATTCGCGGCTTGAGAAAAGCCATAAACAACTGCATGAGGTAATGGTAAAACTTGCTGAAATTGCGGTACGGGATTCCCTGACCGGGCTTTATAACCGGCGCCATTTTATCGAGCGGCTGGAGGAAGTGATCGCACTGGCAGAACGTTCCCATGAGCCGTTTTATCTGGCACTGATTGATCTGGACCACTTCAAACAGGTTAACGATCAATATGGCCATCAGGTCGGCGACGAAATACTGCAACGTTTCGCCGCGATTGCCCGCCATACCCTGCGCCGTTCAGATGTGCTGGCGCGCTACGGCGGCGAAGAGTTTATCGCGCTGTTTCCGGAAGGCAGTGGCGATGATATTACCGAGGTGCTGGAGCGGTTGCGGGAAACCTTTGCTACTACCAGTCATGATGATCTGGTCCCGGGCCTGCAAGTGACCCTGTCCGCCGGACTGACCGGCTGGCGTACCGGTGACGATGCCAACAGCCTTACCAAACGCGCCGATGACGCCCTCTATACTGCCAAGCATCAGGGGCGAAACCGCCTGCAGGTTGTCTGAAACAGCACCATTTACGAGATAGCTGCGCTATCATCGCCGCCTGCCCACCCGGAGCCCGCTATGCACCAGCCTGATAACCCGCAACTGCGTCAGAATCTGCGCGACTGGATTGATCAGGCTGGCGAGGATTGCCTGACCTGGGTAGAAGTACACGGGCTGCTCAGCGCTCTGGCCTGCGCTCCGCGCATGCCGGAAGGTTGGCACCACGCCATTCTTGAGGAAGGCGAGGTGCCGGAAGAAGTGGCAACCGCAATGGAAAGCCTGCATCAACGAATTCAGGCCCAGCTCGGCGCTGGCGAAGGTATACAGCTACCCTGCCGGCTGGACCCGGACGAAGAGCGCGAGGGCAAGGACCTGGCCAGCTGGTGCGCCGGCTTTGTCATCGCCGTCAGCCTGGATGAACAGGGCTGGCACGAGGCGGCAGACGAAGAAACCATTGCCAGCCTGTTACTGCCGTTCATGCTGATCTCGGGGCTGGACGAAGATCCCGCTCTGGACGAACTGTGGCAGGACCGGAAACTGGTGCGACAGATGGCCAGCGGCATTCCGGATCTTGTCGAAGAGCTGTTTCTGCGCTTTCACGCGCCGGAGCTGGCTGACGATGCCGAGGCCGACGATCAGGACGACAACTGATCGTCGCTATTTTTTCCGGCGTGCGCCCCAGGCGGCCTCAATCTGCCGCGCCCTGACAATCGACTCCTGCACCAGTGAAGACTGGTGCTCGGCAAATTCGCGAATAATTTCCAGTGCCGAACGTACATCGCGACGAAAAATCGTCTCGATAATGGCTTTAAAAAATGACAGACACTCCTTCGCCTCCTCCGGGTCAAGGTGCAGCGCCATATAGTAAGCACGCTGGATCGCAGGCTGCAGGTTGGTCATGATGTCCTGAACGAACGGATTGCGGGAAAACGGATAGGCAAGCTCGAAAAAATGGAATGACTGCTCGAAGAATCCCTCCATGTCGCGTTCATCGGCGCAGTGCTGAAGCTGCTGGATCGAGAGAATAAACGGGTCCATATCATCTTCCGCCATGACCTTGATGGCCTTGCGGACAACCAGCCCGAGCAACACCTGCGCCAACTCATACAGACTGCGGACGTGAGCCTCGGACATATCCTTCACCACCGCGCCACGGCGCGGCAGGATATCAATCAGGTGACGGCGCTCGAGAATCAACAAGGCCTCGCGCACGGAGCCGCGACTGACCTCCAGCTCGCCAGCAATACGCAATTCCTGAATCCGGTCACCGGCCAGCATCTCGCCACGAATGATTTGTCTGGCCAGATGCTGGGCGATTTGTTCGGACAGACTTTCCTGAGCCTTGAAGCTCATCGACAACCTCTTATGTCAGACAATCCATTCAGGACTGTCCGACTATAGAGCAAAGTCAGGCTTATGCAAATGTCAGCGGGACTCTCGGACAGCTTTTTCCACAGACCGGATGTTATTCACAAATTCTGTGGATAATCCTGTGGAAATCCTGCAGCAACAGCCAGCCAGCCCCGATTCCTCCTGAGGTCCCCCTGACTGTCGAAAAAATCTACACAAAAATAAAATGTATAAATATCAATATTTTGGAATTATGGCTGGACGAGCAAAGGGATTAACAAACAAGCGGAAGTCAGCTTATACGGATGCACGCTGTCTGTGCAAAACATGCACAGATACGGAGCAGGAACAACTCTGGAACACTAGCGACGCAGGCTGATAGTCAAGCTCAGAATGAGTCCGGGCTCCACATCCAGGTCATTCTGCTCACGCTCTTCCACCGAATCGCACGAGGAAGAACGCAGATAATCCTGACAATCAAGCGATTCCAGCACCGCCACCCCTGCACTCAGGGTGGTTCGAGTGTATTCCTTGACCCACTGATGCCCTACCTCGAACCCCGCACCGAGACGCTCATACCGCTTTTCGCCACCGAGGTCCCCCACCATCAGCCCCGTATAGAAGCCGTTGATATTGGTATAGCCCCGATCAATCCGGTGCCGGAACCCTGCCACCCAACGCCAATCGTCACTGAGCCCGCCATCGTCAAGATAGGTCCCCGGCACCGCATAGACGGTATTGCGCTGCCCTGCCCATTCCAGGTTGAGACCATTGATTCCGTTAACGAAAGCATAGCCAATCAGCATCTCGGAGGATGCCTGGCCTGCAGAGGATAGCAGCATCAGCACTAGCAGGGAGCGGCAGAGACGCATCACGGAAAAGACCTCGTTATTATTCTTCTGTCTCGCTGGACCGGGCTATTCTGGGCAAGCCACCGGATCATGACAAGCCTGCTTCGTTTGTTGTTTGTAACGACAGCGCCCCGCCAGAACGCGGGAGGCAGCAACATCAGATAGGAATATCGTCAATTCGGTCTGCAGCAGTGTCGATCGTTCCATCCACCCTCTCCAGCGCAGCATCAGCCTCATTGCCGACAACCGGAAAGATCGATAATGCCGCTCCCGCTACCGAGGCAGTTGCACCAACCACGCGCATGGGTGTCGATACAATCTTGGTCAGAAAACACCCGCTCAGCAGGGACACCAGCACCGCCAGAATTGCCATTCTTGAGATCTGTTTCATTGGCTGTCTCTTGTTGTTGTAATAAGCAGCTCATTTCAAACCATCCGGGCAGTGGATTCAACCGCCACCTCAGGAATATGAGAATGTCATACCAAGGCGACGCCCGACCTCCTCATAGGACTCCACCACATTGCCCATATCCTGCCGGAAGCGGTCCTTATCCAGCTTTTCCCGGGTTTGCCGGTCCCACAGCCGGCAGCCGTCCGGGCTGAACTCGTCAGCCAGCAACACCTCACCGTGGAACACACCAAATTCAAGCTTGAAATCCACCAGCAGCATACCCCCGTCGAGAAACAGCTGGCGCAGAACCTCGTTGGTCTTAAAGGTCAGCTCTTGCATCCTTTCAAGCTGCTCTCGGCCAGCCCAGCCAAAGCTCAGGGCATGGGACTCATTGATCATAGGATCCCCAAGAGCATCATTTTTCAGGAACAGCTCATAGGTCGGAGGGTCGAGCTCCGTGCCCTCCTCAATACCAAGACGGCGACAAATACTGCCTGCGGCAATATTTCGTACAACACATTCCACCGGAATCATGTCGAGGCGCTTGACCAGCGACTCATCCGCAGACAGCTGCTTCTCCATATGAGTAGGAATACCGGCGGCCCGCAGTTTTTCCATAATGAACGCATTGAACTGATTGTTTACCGCACCCTTTCGTTCAAGCTGCTCGCGCTTCTTGCCATCAAAGGCCGAGGTATCATTACGAAAATGCATCACCAGCAGATCCGGATTGTCTGTGGCATAGACAGACTTGGCCTTGCCGGCATACAGTTCTTCGCGCTTTTCCATTGATACACTCCCCCGAACGGGATCACGATAAGGTTTTGATTTCGTTGCTTTCAGAGACTGTCGTACAGGCGCTGGAGAATGGCCTTGCCGGGGCCGACATCGACCAGCGCCGTGCCACGACTATTCAGCACCGCGACCTGTACTCCATTGACTGTATGGCTCAGCTTTATTTGCGCTTCTTTTTCATCCAGACCGTACCGCTTTGGCACGCGAACAAAGAATATGCCGGTATCACGACTGCGATCTTCAATACGCAGATCGGTTTCCGCCAGTGATTGACCGACATACTCCCACGCCCATGGGAACGCGGTATAAATCATGATAATCGGGTAATTATTGCCGTCCTGGGTCAGAACAATACGAGTATTGCGGACATCCGGTGCCGGCTCGTCCGGGGCCGGTACCGGCTCGATAGCCACCTCTGCCACCGGTGGCGTCGGCACTTCAAATTTATCCTTCGCCTGATAGGGCACCCGGCGCTCGGCATCAGGGACACGGAACAGAGCTTCGCTACTGTCCACGGTCATGTCTTCCGGAACCTGCATGCGCGGCAACACCTCGGCCTTGCGATAATCCAGCGTGTGATCCGGCAGGAAGGAGCAACCATTCAGAAGCAGCAGGGAAAGTATTAGCAGTACCCGCTTCACAACAGCCCACACTGGACCAGCGTTTTGCGCAGGACCTCCTGAGCGGCAGGCGAAAGCGGGGTTAACGGCAGCCGGATTCCCGAATCAATCAGACCCATCTGCTGCAGAGCCCACTTGACCGGGATAGGGTTGGATTCAACAAACAGGTCCCGGTGCAAGGCATTGATCAAGGCATCCAGCTCTCTGGCACGCACGGCATCACCGGCAAGCGCCGCTTTACACATCGCCGCCATGGCCGCCGGCGCAACATTGGCGGTGACCGAGATATCACCGTCGGCGCCCATCAGCATGGCTTCGACGGCGGTGGCATCGTCACCGGAGTAGATCATGAAACCGCGGCCGCAGCGCTCGCGGATCTCGCGGATTCGCTCGAGATTGCCGGTGGCTTCCTTGATGCCGACTATGTTGCTGACACCGCCTAGACGCTCGACGGTCTCTGGCAGCATGTCACAAGCGGTACGTCCGGGAACGTTGTACAGAATTTGTGGGATATCGACTGCCTCGGCAATAGCCAGATGATGCCGGTACAGGCCTTCCTGAGTCGGCTTGTTGTAATAAGGAGTCACCAGCAGGCAGGCGTCTGCGCCGTCCCGCTTGGCATCCCGGGTCAGGCGAATGGCTTCTTCCGTGGAGTTGGCGCCGGTGCCGGCAATCACCGGCACCCGTCCGCGGGCCGCCGAGATCACTTCCCGGATCACCAGATCATGCTCTTCAAAGCCCAGCGTTGCCGATTCACCGGTAGTACCCACCGCCACAATCGCGTCGGTGCCCTGTTCCACATGCCAGTCGACCAGCTTCCTCAAACGCTCCCAATCCACAGCACCATCAGCATGCATGGGGGTAACCAGGGCAACAATACTGCCGCGAATTTCCACGTAATCGACTCCGCCGGACGACCAGAAACAAGCCGGCTATGGTACTTGGCCACAAGAAAGCGAACAAGGGAGCAACAGCTTGATCCCCCCGCGCCACGGGGTCAGAATCATGGCCCTCCCCTGACCACAGGATCGCAGGATGTCAGCACTGATTGTTATCTCGGCCATTGGTTCCGATCGCCCCGGCATTGTGCAGGCGCTGTCCGGAGCCGTCCTCAGTCGTGATGGCAATATTCTGGACTCGCGCATGACCGTACTGGGTGGCGAGTTCGCAGTGCTGATGCTGGTGTCCGGAGAAGACAACGCCATTGCCCGAATCGAGCAGGACCGGGAAGCGCTTGAGCAAAACCTCGGTCTGCAGCTGAGCCTGAAGCGCACCCGCCAGCGCGAAGCCGGCGTTCGCGCACTGCCCTACCGGGTCGAGGTGGTGGCCATGGATCATCCCGGTATCGTTCACGATATCGCCAATTTTTTCAGTGGTCGCGGAATCAATATCGACGACCTGCATACCGGCACCTATCAGGCGCCTCACACCGGCACCACCATGTTCAACCTTCACATGACCTTGAGCGTTCCGGCGGAAGAATCGGTATCGCGCCTGCGCGAGGCTTTTTTCGAGTTTTGCGAGGCCCACAACCTGGACGCCAGCATGACACCTCACCGCAACAGGAGCCTGTGATGACCAGCACCGTTACCCTCGGCAAGAAAGTCCCGGAATTCAGCGCCGCCGCTACCGGCGAGAAGCAAATCCACCTCAAGGACCTTAAAGGCAAGAAGATCGTGCTGTATTTCTACCCAAGAGACAGCACCCCGGGTTGCACCACTGAAGGGCAGGATTTCCGTGACAACTATCAGGCATTCCAGAAGGCCAACACAGAAGTTTTCGGTGTGTCTCAGGACAGCCTGAAAAGTCACGAAAATTTCCGTAACAAACAGAACTTCCCGTTTGATCTTATCAGTGATGAAGACGGCGTCCTGTGCCAGCTTTTCGATGTTCTGAAAATGAAGCACATGTACGGCAAGCAATTCGAAGGTATTGAACGCAGCACTTTCCTGATTGACGCCACCGGCAAGCTCCAGGCTGAGTGGCGCAAGGTCAAGGTTCCCGGTCACGTTGATGAAGTGCTCGACGCGGCCGTCAAACTCTGACCCATAGACATAGACATAGACATAGACCTGACGATTATGCCGCGCCCTGCGCATCAGGCGGGGGCGCGGCCGTTACACTGGGCCAGGAATTGATAACAGCCTTGAGCAGCGTGGCAAGTGGAATAGCAAAGAACACTCCCCATAGACCCCACAGCCCACCAAACAGCAAGACCGCGCTAATAATCACCACAGGATGAAGATTGACCGCTTCGGAAAACAGCAACGGCACCAGGATATTACCGTCAACAAACTGAATCACTGCGTAGGCGAACATAACGATGGCGAACTCACCCCCCCAGCCATACTGCCCCCAGGCGACGACCATAACCGGCAGCGTTACCACTGTCGCGCCAATATAAGGCACCACCACCGACAGCCCCACCAGCACCGCCAGCAATAGCGAATACTTCAGACCCATCAGAGCGAATACCGCGTAGGTAGTCACGCCAACCAGCAGGATCTCGAGAGCCTTGCCACGAATATAGTTTGCAATCTGCCCGTCCATTTCCTGCCAGACAGCGCCCAGTGCATGACGACGTGCCGGCAGGAAAGACAGGGCACCATCAATCAACTGCTGCTTGTCCTTCAGAAAGAAGAATACCAACAGCGGCAACAGCACCAGAAAAATCACCACATCAAGCAACCCGGGCAGCAGGCCAAACGAAGCGGTCACCATTCGCTGACCCAGATCAGCCAGCTCCGCTTGCATCCCTCCAATCAGCTGGACCACCTGGGCATCACTGATCATTTCCGGGTAACGGGATGGCAGCTGGCGCATCCACGCCTCACTGGCTACCAGCAGTTTCGGTAGCTGCACCTGGACCAGCGCCAGCGTCTGCTTCCATATCATCGGCAACAACACCACCAGCGACAGCAGCAACAACGATACAAAGAGAGTATAGATGCCGTAGAGAGCCCACTGCTTGCCTACCCCCTGCCGCTGCAGCGCATTGATCATGCCCTGCAGAAGGTATGCCACCACCAGGGCAGCAAGCACCGGCGCCAACATCCTGCCAACCAGCAGTATGGCCAGCAAACCGGTTGCCAGCACCACGAACAGATACACCGCCTGCTCATCAGAGAAGTAGCGCCGGAACCACACACGAAGGACATCAAGCATCAACCAGCCTCCCCGGCCCGGATAAGAAAATGCAACACCCCGTCATGTTCGCCCGATTGAACCAGCGAATGCCGGGTCTGTCTGAGCCAGGCAGGAATGTCACGCATGGCTCCCGGATCAGATGCCCGAACCAGTAGCACGACACCTGCCTCAAGCCCGCGCAGCTGTTGGCGTGTTTTCAGCAGTGGCATCGGGCAGGCAAGGCTGGTGAGATCCAGTACGATATCAGGCTTGACAGTAAAATCGGGGCTATCTGCGGGCATCGGCATACCTTATCAGACTTTGTGATGATTATACTGACAGAGCTCGCAGACCGCAGGAACCTGTGCACCGTGATACCCGAATCCGGCCGGCCCACATGTTGAAGGTGAAACAATTGGCTTTATTGCGTCTGCTGGTGTGCCTGCTGTTGCCACTGTCTGTTTCCGCGCAAAGTAGCGATCCGGCTCCACTGCCTGAGCTTGGGGACCCGGCCGGCGGCCTGATCAGCCCTGACCAGGAGTTTCGCATGGGGCGCGCATGGTTGCGCCAGCTACATGCCCAGGTCCCGCTACTCAATGACCCGCTGGTCCAGGAGTACGTTGAACATCTGGTTTACCGGCTTGCCTCACATAGCGACCTGAAAGAGCCGGATCTGGCCATCGTCGTAATCAACAGCCGTGACATCAACGCCTTTGCCGTACCCGGCGGGGTCATTGGCCTGAACGCCGGCCTCATCATCAATGCTGAACAGGAGGATGAAGTCGGCGCGGTAATTGCTCACGAAATAGCCCACGTCAGTCAACGCCATTTCGTTCGCCGCTATGCTGACAGCCAACGCATGAACAAGGCCATGCTGGCTGCAATGCTGGCCAGCCTTGCAGTCATGGTAGGAGGCAATCCGGATGCCGGCATGGCCGGATTGATGGCCAGTCAAGCGGCGGCCATCCAACAGCAGCTGGCCTACTCCCGGCACCATGAACGGGAAGCTGACCGGGTCGGCATGCAAACGCTGGTCAATGCCGGCATGGACCCCCAGTCCATGCCTCGATTTTTTGAACGCCTGCAGCGTAGTCGTCAGTTCGCAGGTCAACCACTTGAGTTTCTCTCCACTCACCCGATCACCGAAGAACGGATCGCTGACTCCCGCGCCCGCGCCAATACCCTGCCGGTGGTCCGTTCGCCGGAATCTGACACCTTCCAGCTTATCCGGGCCCGGCTGCTGGCCGGATTCTTCGGTGACCCGGCGCTGGCGGTGAAACATTTTCGCAGTCAGTACCGGGCCGGCGTCAGCATCGCGCAACAGGCTGCCGGTTACGGTCTGGCGATCAGTGCCCTGCGGGCACGCGAATACGAGACGGCAGCGACTACGCTGGCGCATCTGCGCAAGCAGTTTCCCGATCAGATCTGGTTTCGTATCGGTCAGGCCGAACTGCTGCAGGCGCAGCAGCAGCATGCTGAAGCCATCGTTCAACTGCGAGAACTTTCCAGACTGATGCCGGGCAACTACGCCATATCCGCTCTGCTGGCCGGCAGTCTGATTCGCGCGGGCAGCGCCGCAGAAGCGGCCACGCTACTGCAACCACTGCTACGCCAACGCAGCAATGACGTAACCTTGTGGCGATTGGCTGCCGACGCCTGGGGCCACAGCGGCGAGTTGGCATTGGCCCATCTGGCTCGAGGAGAAGTACTGTTTCTGTCCGGCGAAGATGAGCGTGGCATCGAGCAGCTCGGTTATGCGCTGGAAAAAAGCAAGGATAACTTCCCGCTGCACAGCCGTATCAAGGCGCGGCTGCGGGAAATGGATACGGAATCAAAAGAAAAATTCTGACCCCTCAGCGCGGCCTGTCGCGGCCAAATGCCAACATCCTGTCGAGCGGCACCATGGCCTGAGCACCGATTTCCGGATCAACCAGGATTTCCTGACCCGCGCCATGCTCGTCTTCGAGAACACGGCAAAGATTCTCAAGACCATTCATCGCCATCCACGGACAGTGCGCACAGCTACGACAGGTCGCACCGCTGCCTGCCGTTGGCGCCTCAATCAGGGTTTTGCCTTTGGCCAGTTGCTGCATCTTGTAAAAAATGCCGCGATCAGTGGCGACAATCATGGTCGGATTGGGCAGCTCTGCCGCTGCCCGGATCAGCTGTGATGTCGAACCCACCACATCAGCGATCGCTACAACCGCCTCGGGTGACTCGGGGTGCACCAGTATTGCTGCATCCGGGTGCGCCTTTTTCAGATCCAGCACACCGCGCGCCTTGAACTCCTCATGGACAATGCAGGCACCTTCCCAACACAAAACATCGGCACCGGTCTGTTGCTGCACATAGCGACCCAGATGCTGGTCCGGCGCCCAGAGTATTTTCTCGCCGCGCTTGTCGAGGTAGTCAATCAGGTCAACGGCTATGCTCGAGGTCACCACCCAATCTGCCCGGGCCTTAACCGCAGCGGAGGTATTTGCATAAACCACAACCGTGCGATCCGGATGCTGATCACAAAAAGCAGAAAACTCCTCCACGGGACAGCCGATATCCAGCGAACAGGTGGCCTCCAATGTTGGCATCAGGACCCGCTTTTCCGGGCTCAGGATTTTCGCGGTCTCGCCCATAAAGCGCACGCCGGCGACAACCAGCGTGTTGGCAGAGTGCTCCTTGCCAAAGCGGGCCATTTCCAGCGAATCGGACACACAGCCACCGGTTTCTTCGGCCAGCGACTGGATCTCCGGGTCGGTGTAGTAATGGGCCACCAGCACCGCGTCACGAGCTCGCAACAATTCTGCGATACGCTGACGCAGACGCATACGGCGTGCCCCATCAAGCGACTCCGGTGGAGTCGCACGAGCAAGGTGCTCGCGCACCAGTTCAGTAACTTCGGCTGTCATGTTTGTCCCCCGTCACTGCGGGGCCTCAGGCAGTCAGAGAGTGGCGGGGGCTGCCCGCCAGTCGATGGGCACAGTATAACACTGCCAGAGTGATTCGCCTTAGCGGGTCAGATGGGCCAGTTCCCGGCGAAATCTGGTTTCACCCAGCTCGCCATTGGTAATGCCATCCAGTTGACCCTTCATCACATTGTCAAGATAGGCAATACGGTCGCCCGGTTTGGGGTGGGTTTTAAATAACAGCCCAAGCTCTCCGGCCGTCGGGTTCATCCGCTCAAGGGTCTGCAGTACTGTCACCAGGCTATAAGGGTCATAGCCCGCTCGCGCTGCCAGCACCACGCCGATCCTGTCAGCATCATGCTCGTCCTTGCGATCCAGGCCACGGCTGTAAATAAGCCTGGCTCCGCGGCCAAGCGCCTTGAGCTTTTCCGTCTCTTCAGCGTTCTTGTCCAGTGCCACCTGAATCGCCATGCCAGCCAGCTTCACCCGGGCCTCTTTCCGGATCGCGATCAGATGATGTGTGGCAACCACATGGCCGATCTCGTGGGCCAGCACGCCGGCCAACTCTGACTCATTACGCAATCGGGCCAAAAGCCCTTTGGTAATGAACACATACCCACCCGGCGCGGCAAAGGCATTGATATCCGTGTCATCAAGGACCGCGAAGCGCCACTCCAGATCAGGACGATCGCTCTGCAGGGCCACCCAGAGACCGACCTTGTTGACATAGGCCTGCACTCCGGCGTCGTTCAGAAGCGGGGCCGCACCAAGCAGAACCGCCGCTGACTCTCGGCCGATATCCGCCTCTTCCGTCTCTGAAGCCGGCACGAACGCCTGCTTGAAGGTGCCGCCGGCAGATGCCAGCTGGTTGAGATCAAGGGTTTTGCAGCCCGCCAGAAGCGTCAGGCCCAGAACTGCCAGCCAGAAGGAGTATTTCATGACTATTTCCTCCTCTTCAGGTCGGCCACAGCACGACTTTGCAGCGGCAATCCGGCGGCATAGTTACGAGCAGTGGTGGCATCTACCGCCATGCTGTCAAGCCGCTGGACGGCTTCGTGGTTTGGTTCGGCCGCCTCGATATCGCCGGCATCAAGCCCGCGAATCCCGGCAGTGGCGGTCTCCCCGCTCTGCATGCTCCGGCCACTATTCAGCCAACCCCAGAGGCCTGATAACACCGAATCCGACTGCTCCGCCTGGCCGGCAAGACGCACTGCGCCCAACCGCACCCAGCCCTGCCGGCCGCCGGTGGCGGCCACCCGGTACCAGCCACCGCGCCGCTCCTGAATCTCGATCAGGGTGTTTGCCAGTAGCGTCCCCGTGCTCCGGCCATCCGGCCGTTCAAGCAACGGCGTATTGGAAATGATCGTGCCACTGTCTGCAGCGTGGCCAGATGCCACGGCGAATAACAGCATCACCAGAATTATAAATCTGCTCATCCTGAACCCCCGAAAAACCGCACTCCCCCATTTTGTGTCATCATCGCCGCGCTGGGAAGCCCGAATGTCAGTTCGGGCGCCAACCTGGCGCTGCTGCCAATAATTGCACCGTGCTGATAGCCCTTTCCCGGAAGGCGCCTTCGCAGTAGCAAAGGTAGTATTCCCACATGCGGACAAATCGCTCATCGAAACCCTGGTCCGCCACCCGGTCGATAGCCGCCATAAACCGGTCACGCCAATCCGCCAGAGTGCGCGCATAATCAAGCCCGATATCCTCGACCGCAAGCGGCGTCAAACGGGTGTCATCACCCAGATGGGACATCATCACCCTCACAGAGGGCAGAAAACCACCCGGGAAAATATAGCGTTTGATGAAATCGATATTCTTCAGTGCGAAATCATAACGATGGTCTGGCACAGTAATGGCCTGAATCAGCAGCAGACCGTCTTTTTCCAGCAGCCTGTTCAGCTGCCTGAAATAATCAGACAGATACTGATGACCCACGGCTTCAATCATCTCGATGGAAACGATTCGATCATACCGGCCCTCCAGCAGGCGGTAATCCTGCTCCAGCACCGTGACGCGATCCTCCAGTCCCTCCGCTTTGACCCGGTCGCAGGCATGTCGGTACTGCTCACGCGAGATCGTTGTTGTGGTTACACGACAACCGTAATGTCGGGCTGCATGAATCGCCAGCCCCCCCCAGCCAGTGCCGATCTCAAGCAGATGGTGGTTCTCATTCAGCGCCAGCTTCCGGCATACCACATCAAGCTTGTGGACAGCGGCCTCGTCGAGTTCGGCATCGGCACGCGGATAGATGGCGCTTGAATACATCATCTGGCGATCAAGAAAAAGGCTGAAGAAATCATTGCCAAGATCATAGTGCGCAGAAATATTTCGCCGCGAACCGCGAATCGAATTCCGATTAACCACATGCAGGGCCGCCAGCATCGGACGGGCTAACCTGGTGGTGATGCCTTCCAGCGCTTGCATAGGTTCAACATTGGCGGCGAAATAGCGAATCACCGCGACAAGATCATCGCTGCGCCATAGCCCTTCCATATAGGCCTCGGCCGCGCCCAGCGCTCCGCCGGTCATCATCATGCGGTAGGTACGCCAGTCAAGCATCTGTAACGAAGCCACCGCGCCACCGTTGCCAACAGTGACCCTGCTGCCGTCCGGCTCTATTACCGTTAATTGCCCTGACGGGAAACGGTGAAGTGTGTCCAGCACCAAACGACGTGCCACCCTTTCCATCAAGCTGTAAGGTGAGTCGGCCTGAAGTCTGTCAGCATCAAGCATGGCTACCTCTCTTTTCATCGTTCTGTTCACTCCGCCGACTTGTCCGTTTTGCCGGGATGCCGATGAAACGACACCCCTTTACGCCATAGCCGCCACGCATGTAGATAGATGGCAGTACTGGTCTTGATGCTCTGGGCCGGGTAACGCCACAGCACAGCCGCCAGTCCTCTTGCATCAGCCGGCTGTCGGAGCATCCGGACTCCAGCGGCAAACACCCGGCCCTGATCATTAAGATTGCTGATGGTTACTGACAGGTCGCGATCATTCTGTGAAAGTACCCAGCGATAGCGCATATCCATGGACATAAAGGGGGAAACGTGAAAAGCCTTGTCATGCTCCACCCGCTTTTCCCCAGAGTCCGCGCCGAGCGCCAACGGGTACCAGTGCTTCTCATGCCAGGGAGTGTTACGCACTTCAGCAATGACACTGTCTGCCACACCACTGCCATCCGGAAAATGCCAGTAAAGTGTTACCGGATTAAACAGCCAGCCAAACAGACGCGGTTGCGTCAGCATGCAGACAGTGCCACATCGCCAGTCCAGCCCGAGCTCGAACGCCTTGCTACGAACTCGCCCGGACAAAGAACCGGCCTCTGGCAAAAGGCCTTCAGCGTCGTCCAGATAATCAGTCTCGCGAATGACCCCGGGACGCAAGCGCCGACCCCACCATCTGCTTCGACCGAGCAGACCATCAATGTCATCCAGATTCAGCCACAGCCACCAGAACGGATAGCGAAATGCATGCACCACCGGTAATTCACGGCGGTGCCAGACTTCACCAACGTAAATGGCATGGTCGGTCATCATAATGATTCGCCGAACCCGGCAGCGACATCGAGAGCCGAAACCACTCCGTCCTCGTGAAATCCGTTACCGCACCATGCTCCGCAGAACCAGGTGTTACGACGGCCATTCAGCCGCGACAACAGCGCCGAGCGACTGGCCAGGCCTTCAGGGGTAAACAGGGGGTGGCTGAACTGAAACCGGCCAGCGATCTTTTCCGGATCGATCCGGTCGGAGGCATTGAGCGTGACGCACCAAGTGTTGGCTGCCGACAAGCCCTGCAGAATATTCATGTTGTAAGTGACCTGAACGCTGTCACCTTTTTTCTCTGGCAGCAGTGCATTCCAGCTGGACCAGCAGCGCCGCGCAGACGGCAACAGACTGATGTCTGTGTGCAGCACAACATCGTTGCCCTGGTAAGGTATTTTTTCGAGCAGCTGTCGTTCATCCATGTCCGCATCCGCAAGCAGCGCCAGCGCCTGATCACTGTGGCAGGCAAACACTACCTCGTCAAAGACTTCGGTACCCACCGCCGATGTCACCGATACGCCGGCGTCGCCACGACGCACCTGAAACACAGGAGAAGATGTTCGCACTTCGGCGTTGAGCCGTTCCAGCAAACGCTCGACGTAACGGCTCGAGCCACCCGGCACCACATACCATTGTGGCCGGTTAGTGATCGTCAGCAGGCCATGATTGTCAAAAAAACGGACAAAAAACTTTGCCGGGAACGCTCTCATCTGCTCATCACTGCAGGACCAGATAGCGCTACCCATCGGCAAGATGTAGTGCTGGCAAAAGCGCGCGCTATAGCCTGCCCTGTCAAGGTACTCGCCAAGCGGCAGCTCGCCCTCCGCACCACTGAGCAGCGCCGGCGCCTCGCGATTGAAACGGAGGATATCGCGGATCATCTGCCAGTGCGCAGGTGACGCCAGATTGCGTTTCTGCGCGAACAGCCCACCCGGCCCGTCTCCCGAGTACTCCAGCCCGGTGTTTTCGCAGCTGACGGCAAACCCCATCCGGGTGGGTTGCTGGCCGATGCCAAGCTGGCCCAGCAACCGGTTAAAGTTCGGATAGGTGCGGTCATTAAAAACAATAAAGCCGACATCAATCTGCTGCGGGCCAGCCGGATCATCAACAGACACTGTGCAGGTGTGGCCGCCAATACGGGATTCCGCTTCGAACAACACTACCTGATGCTGCCGGCCCAGCACCCAGGCTGCGGTCAGACCGCTGATGCCGGCTCCAATAATTGCGATGCGCTTCATTGACTCTCCATCATGGCCCGGGCAGCCCGGAATGCTTCAGTGACACGTTCTTTTACCCCATTGTGGGGCACAACCGGTTGCGGGTAGTCAGCTGGCGATACCGGCGCCTTCCAGGGCACATGAATCCATTTTGCCGGGAGTTGCTCAAGCTCAGGAACAAAGCGCCGGATGAACTCTCCTTCGGAATCAAACCGCTCGCTCTGCCGGATCGGGCTGAACACGCGAAAATACGGCGCGGCATCAGTGCCGGTTGAGGCACTCCACTGCCAGCCACCATTGTTGGCAGCAAAATCGCCATCAATAAGGTGCCGCATGAAAAAATCCTCTCCGCGCCGCCAGTCAACAAACAGGTGCTTGCTCAGAAACATGGCACTGACCATACGCAGACGGTTATGCATCCAGCCGGTCTGCAGCAACTGCCGCTGCGCCGCATCCACCAGCGGGTAGCCGGTCCGACCATCACACCAGGCCTGGAATCGAGCCTCGTCCGTCGACCATTGAAGGTAACGGGTGTCTGCGCGGAACACCTCACCACGGGCCAGCCGGGGGAAGTTGGCCATGATCTGACGGTAGAAATCGCGCCAAGCCAGCTCGCCGATCCAGCATTCCGCCCCCTCCCTGCTGCCGGCATCCTGCAGGGCTGGCCGCGCCGCCAGCCAGCACTCCGTCACAGACAGAGTGCCAGCAGAAAGCGCCGTGGAAAGCACGCTGGTAGCAGCCAGCGCAGGATAATCACGACGTTGCCGGTACCCGGAAAGAGCGGAGTCAATAAAACGTTTGAGCTGTTTGCGAGCAGCCACCTCTCCCGCTTGCCACTGCGAAGTCAGGGAGACAGGCGCGTTCAGGCGGGCCAGAGCGGCATCAATAACAGCATGGCCCTCAAACCGTACTGGGGAACCCGCCTTTCGGCGCCGAGCCGTGGCGGGCAGCGGACCGTGAGCCGCAAGCCACTTGCCCCAGGCCCGTCGATACGGAGTAAACACGGTATAAGGCGTACCCTGCCCCGACATCAACAGCCGCGGCGGCACCAACACCGAGTGATCAAAGCCGATTATCTCGACCCCAGCGGACGCTGCCACCGCGGCACAGGCGCGATCCCGGTTCAGCTCGTTCAGAGGATATTCGCGGCCACAATAGAGCCGCACCACAGCATGTTGTTGCAGATAACTGCCCAGCACCCCGGGGGCACCGGCAAAATCTCTGGCTGGCAGGATATCCAGCGGCACACCCAGCTTCGCCAGTGCACCACCGAGCTCGCGAAGCGACTCCAGTACATACCACGACCGCAACGGTGCCACCGCGTGCCGCTGCCATTGCTGTTCGCAAAGCAGGTAAAGGGCACGTACCGGCCGGCCATCACTCAGAGCCGCCGCCAGCGCGGCCTGTTCATGGACCCGAAGATCATTACGGTACCAGACCACAACCGTGGCCGGCGGGGTGCTCTCGGGCATGCCCGTGCTTCCTTGACAAGGTGGCGCCAATAGTAGCCCTTCACACCGTGACCCGGATGTGAACATCAGCTCTTCATAAATCGGTTACAGCGTCGTAATCTGCCCTCTCTTACGGAAGGAGCCATCATGCGCAATCGATACCTGTTACCCCTGATGCTAACCACCCTTTGCCCTCTCAGCGGCATGGCTGCAGATGCCCAGATCTACGGCCGCCTGCACCTGTCGGCCGACTATCTGAACGCGGAAAGCGGTGACGAGGGCGGCAACCTGTCCAGCAACAGCAGCCGCATCGGCTTCAAGGGCACCACCACGATTTCCGACTCGCTGACTGCACTGTGGCAGATCGAGGCCGGCATCGAGGCCGATGACAGCAAGACCATCAGCACCGATCGCAATACCTTCGCCGGCCTGCGTGGAGGCTGGGGTGAAGTCCGTGCCGGTCGCTTTGATACCCCGCTGAAACTGCTGCACAGCAGAACCAGCCTGTTCTCCGATCAGGTCGGTGATGGCCGCAATATTCTCCGGGCAGACGCTGCCTACAACGATCCTGCCGAAGCGGACCCGAACTGGTGGAACGAACGCCTGCGCAACTCCATTGCCTACACCAGCCCCAGCTGGCAGAACCTGATTGCCAACGTGCAGTACTCAACCAATCAGGACAGCGGCACCGCCACCAGCTCTGATCAGGCCTCCTGGAGCGCCTCACTGGAGTGGCGTTACAAGGACCTGTGGCTGGCGGTTGCCCATGAAGACTCGACCAAGGAAATTGACGTGCTTGGCGGCTTCGTTGCCGAGCGCGAAGCCATGCGCGCAGCGCTGTCATGGCAACTGGGCGCCACCCGCCTGATCGGCATCTATCAGCAGGCCAGCAACCCGCGCACCGATGCCTGGGGTGCCGGGCTACACCATGCCGTTACCGACAAGCTGGCGCTGAAAACCC
>JBECKT010000082.1:0-4087 GCA_040235405.1 Alcanivoracaceae bacterium | reverse complement strand
GGGCATGGTTGTAGGAGCCCTCGATCGAGGGCGAAAGATTTCGCGGCCGATCGGCCGCTCCGGTGGGGCATGGTTGTAGGAGCCCTTGATCGAGGGCGAAAGATTTCGCGGCTGATCAGCCGCTCCTACAGGGTGCGGCGGAATTTGTCCATGGCGCGGCGTTCTTTCTTGTCCGGGCGATGATCCGGGCCGGCGCCGATCAGCTTGCGGTTGGCAGCGGCGGTTTCCCGGGCGGTGATGCTGGCCTCGGTCTCCCGGTACATTTTTGCTGCCTGCGGCGCGCCGCCGCGCTGGTCGGAAACCTCCAGCACTTCCACTTCGCGCCGGTCATTACCCTGACGCAGGCTGATCAGCATACCGACCTTGACGGCCTTGGCCGGCCGGCCGCGCTCGCCATTTACCTGTACCTTGCCGCCGTCGATCATCTCGCGGGCGATGCTGCGGGTCTTGTAGAAGCGTGCCGCCCACAGCCATTTGTCGAGGCGGACTTCCTCCTTGCTACTCATGCCGTCTGCACCTTATAAGGCATGACATCGACGAACCGGTCGATGGCCGGGAACGGGTTGGTGTGGGCGCGGGGTGTCTGGGTTGAGTCCGGGTGCAGGATGCTCCACAGGTGGCCGACACCGTATTCCTTGCCGGCCTGCAGCACCGGCAGCGAGTCATCGACCAGGATGCTGCGGCTGCGATCAAACGGCAGGTGCTGCTGCAGCGCCTCCCAGAACGGCGCGGATTCCTTCGCGGCGCCCAGCTCATGGCTGGTAATCAGCTGGTCGAAATACTGCTCCAGCCCGGTGCGCGCCTTTTTAACCGCCAGCGCTTCAGGGTGGGCATTGGTGACCATAACGATATGTCGGCCGCTTTTTTTCAGGGCGCGGAGAAAATCCTCGGCGCCGGGCCGATAACAGATGCGGCTGCCGACATCGCGCTTCAACGTGGCGATATCCAGCCCCAGCTCTGAAGTCCAGAAATCCAGGCAATACCAGTTCAGGGTGCCCTGATGGCGGTCGATCCATTCCTTGATCAGCCGGTGCGCCTGATCATTCGGCAAACCGTTCACCTCGGCATACTTCTGCGGCACCACCTGCTGCCAGAACCAGTTATCAAAGGCCAGATCCAGCAGCGTGCCGTCCATATCCAGCAATACGGTGTCGATGTCGTTCCAGGCGATCATTTTCCCAATGTCCGTTCAAGTCGCTAAGCTAGGCGCTCTGTCCCTGTAGGAGCGGCCGATCGGCCGCGAAATCTTTCGCCGTCGATCGACGGCTCCTACAGGGGAATTGATGTTTAACGCGTTCCAGTATGCCCGATCAGAAGAGACAGATCATGACCGACCGCCAATCCCTGCTTGATCCCGTTGCCGATATCGCCCGCCGCGCCGGCGCCGCCATTCTCGAGGTCTATAACGGCCCGGATTTCGATGTCGAGCGTAAGGGCGATGATTCCCCGCTCACCGCCGCCGACCTTGCCGCCCACAAGCTGATTGTGAAGGGGCTGACCGAACTGACCCCGGATATTCCGGTGCACTCGGAAGAGTCCGAAGGCATCACCTGGGAAATGCGCCGCGACTGGCAGCGCTACTGGCTGGTGGACCCGCTTGATGGCACCAAGGAATTTATCAAGCGCAACGGCGAGTTCACCGTGAACATCGCCCTGATCGAAAACGGCGTGCCTGTGCTTGGTGTTGTGCATGTGCCGGTGATGGGTGTGACTTATCTGGGCGGCGAAGGCATTGGTGCTTTCAAGGAAAGCGAAGGCGGCCGTGAAACCATTCAGGTGCGCAGCACTCCGCCCAAAGCTATCGTGATGGTGGCCAGCCGCAGCCATGGCACCGACACCATTGCCGTGCTGGAAGGGTTGATCGGCCAGCGCCTGGGTCCGGTGGAGCTGACCAGCATGGGCTCGTCACTGAAGCTGTGTCTGGTGGCCGAAGGCAGAGCCGACATTTATCCGCGTCTGGCGCCGACCTCGGAGTGGGATACTGCAGCTGCTGATGCTGTTGTCCGTGCTGCGGGCGGCACCGTGGTTAATACTGACTTCGAGCCGCTGCAATACAACAAGCAGAACATTCTCAACCCGCACTTCCTTGTACTCGGCGCCGGCGTCGACACCTGGAGATTTCTAGCGCCCGTGCTGAAATCGTAGGAGCGGTCGATCGACCGCGAAATCTTTCGCCGTCGATCGACGGCTCCTACACGGAATGCACCACCGTAGGAGCGGCCCACCAGCCGCGAAACAACCAAACTGTAGGAGCGGCTGATCAGCCGCGAAACAACCAAGCTGACAAGGAGCGCACCATGTTCACCCGCACCGACCTCGCTTTCCCTAGCCACGGCATCACCTGCAAGGGCTACCTTGGTTAACGATGTAGCCTGGGAGGTTCCTGTGATCGAGTTTGTAAAAAAATTGGGATTTGTGGTGTACCCGATTAACTGCTGACGGGCACTGCCCCGGCGCTTACGCTATTAGGGAACCTCTGAAAAACTGTCATATCTGTTGTAGGAGCGGCCGATCGGCCGCGATTTTTCCGAGCCTATCGCGGCCGATCGACCGCTCCTACGGGTTATTCAGAGCTTCCTTAACAGTTTTCTGAATCCGCAACGGTACTGTAGGAGCCGTCGATCGACGGCGAAGGTCTTTCGCGGCCGATCGACCGCTCCTACAAAACACTCAATAATTTTCGGGCAATGATCACTCGCATGATTTCATTGGTGCCTTCCAGTATCTGGTGCACGCGTGCATCGCGCAGGTAACGCTCCAGCGGATACTCGCGAATATAGCCGTAACCACCATGCAGCTGCAGTGCTTCATTGCAGATATTGAAACAGAGATCGGTGGCCAGTCGTTTTGCCATGGCGCACATCATGGTGCGGTCTTCATCCTGACGGTCCAGCTTCCAGGCAGCAAGGCGCACCATCTGCCGGGCGGCGACCAGTTCGGTGGCCATGTCAGCGAGACGGAACTGCACGGTCTGGAATTCCGAGAGCACCTGTCCGAACTGGCGCCGTTCCTGCACATAACGCAGTGACTGATCGAGCGCAGCGCTGGCGGCGCCGAGTGAGCAGCTGGCGATATTGATACGGCCGCCATCCAGGCCGGCCATGGCAATGCGAAAGCCTTCGCCTTCCTCGCCGAGGCGGTAGTGGGCCGGGATGCGGACATTGTCGAGAATGACCTGACGGGTGGGCTGGGATTTCCAGCCCATCTTGTCTTCGTTGCGGCCGTAGCTGATACCCGGCGCGTTGGCAGGCACCAGAAAACAGGAAATACCTTTGGCGCCGTCAGCGCCGGTGCGAGCCATCAGCACCAGCGCCTCGGTACTGCCGGCGCCGGAGATAAATGCCTTGCTGCCGCTAAGCAGATAATCGTCGCCATCACGGCGGGCGGATGTTTTCAAGGATGCCGCGTCGGAGCCGGCATCGGGTTCGGTCAGGCAGTAGGAGGCGAGTTTTTTACCGCTGGTCAGTGCCGGCGCCCATTCGCTGCGCACGGCGTCGTTGCCGTAGCGGCACAGCATCCAGGTGGCCATGTTGTGGATGGTGATATAGGCGGTGGTGGAGGTGCAGCCTTGCGACAGGGTTTCGAAAATCAGCGCTGCGTCGAGCCGCGACAAGCCCATGCCGCCGTGTTCTTCCGGGCAGTACAGACCCATAAAACCGAGTTCGCCGGCAGCGCGCAGGGTATCCACCGGAAAGTGGCTGTTTGCGTCCCACTCGGCGGCGAACGGTGCCAGTTCCTTTTCCATGAACTGACGTGCGGTGTCGCAGTAGGCTTGTTGTTCTTCCGTCAGTGAAAAATCCATGGTTTACCTCAAAGTCGCATTCGTCAGAGTCGGCGATTTTGCTCGGCAGTGAAATTCTCCGGTTTGAGCCGTGGTACAGAGGGTGCCGGGACACGCCGTAAATACGTCCCTGTAGGCTTGTGTTCGACATCCATGTCTCACACAGTCCCGTCACCCTCTGTACCACGGCTCAAACCTGGCATAGGAGATTCAATCACTATCTTTACAAGCATTGAAAGCAGCAGGATGCGAGGTCTCTGGTGTTGTTGGTGCTTCACGGGACCATCGGAGCCATGGATGGCGGAG
>JBECKT010000161.1:0-21463 GCA_040235405.1 Alcanivoracaceae bacterium | reverse complement strand
TTGAAGTGCTTGGTGGCGTGTCGAAGAAACAGGCTAAAAAGCTGGAAAAGAACTGGCAGCGGATCGAGCAGGGCCTGCCTTTGGAGGCATCGGACAAGGAGTAAGCAAAGCTGTCGACGCGCGCTTGACAGCCCCCCGATCACTGCTACAATGCGCGCCTCACATCGGGCCAGCCCGGTGCCAGCATCCGGGGCCATAGCTCAGCTGGGAGAGCGCTACAATGGCATTGTAGAGGTCGGCGGTTCGATCCCGCCTGGCTCCACCAAATATAAGCTCCACCAAACAGGTTCCACCGAATTATCCTGGGCAACACGCACACGCTTCAAAGAAGGTTTAGTCCCCTTCGTCTAGAGGCCCAGGACACCGCCCTTTCACGGCGGTAACAGGGGTTCGAATCCCCTAGGGGACGCCAACAAAAAAACCCGGCTCGCAAAGCCGGGTTTTTTTCTGTCAGATTTTCAGGGGATTGGGAAAATAATATTCCTGCTCCGGACAAGCGGCCTGCGGAAGGCGGCTTGTTTGCAGCCAAATTATACCGGCGCGCGGGCTTCCAGATGCTCCAGCACGTTGGCCAGCCGGTCCATCAGTACCTTGTTGATCGCCTTGTCGAGAATGCGAGCCAGCTCGGCGCTGACTACCATGTCGGCAATTGGCCGCACCCGGGTGATGAACCCGGCCAGATTGGCAACGTCTTCGCCTTCCGGGAGCCCCTTGTCGCCGTATTTGGCATCAATCAGGTGGGTAACAACAAGCCGGACGAAACCATCGGCAATCATGTCCACCTTTCCCCGCACCGAGCTCACTTCGTCCAGCAGCGCTTCAAGCGGAATGCCGGCATCAACCAGTTCACGGCCGGCGTTGAGAATGCGTGGGCTCGGTACTCGCAGGCGGTCGCCTTCCGGGCGGGCGTAATCAATGGCAATAATTTTCTGTAGCACGCCCGGGGTAATCTGCTCGCCGAACCAGGCCAGCAGATCTTCGTAATCCACATAGGAAGCGGCCTCCTCCGCCCAGGGGCTGGTGACCGCCACTTCCAGGCCGAGAATATCGTTCAGGTCGCGGCCTTCTTCCCAGGCTGCGAGCAGGTCCTTGATATTGGCGATGGTATAGCCGCGCTCCAGCAATTTACTGATGATCCGCAGACGGGCCAGATGCACGTCCGAGTAAATCCCGGTGCGGCCTCGCTTTTCCGGAGGCGGCAGCAGGCCGCGATCCTGATAGGCGCGGACATTGCGTACCGTGGTGGCGGCTTCGCGGGCCAGCTCGTCAATGGTGTACTCGTGGGCACCCGACGGCTTCCTGTCCGAAGGCAGGACGCGCTTGCCGAGTTGCCGGAGCATGGTGAGGGGATGAGTTTTCTTCGCTGCTGTCATGGGCCGAATCTTAGCAGGTTGGCATGAATGCGCCAGTTTCTGTTTACGCCAGCGCACCGATTCTGCGGCACGCTCCTCCCTCGTCGGCGGTCGGATAATCACCATATATTGTTAACATGGATGCTGCGTGTAATATTGCATTTAGTTGGCATCACCTGCAGGAATATGTAATGAATTGTGAGGCGGCGCCAAATGCCCGGCAGATCGTTATGGGCCTGTTGCAGGCCGAGGAGGGCGAGACTCTCTCCAGCCGGCAGATTGTTGCCGCCTGCCGGTTGTTCGGTATTACCGAGAACAATGCCCGGGTGGCGCTGGCACGCTTGTCTGCGGCCGGGTTGATTGCCTCCGGTGAGCGTGGCAGCTACCAGCTGGGCGAAGCCGCCACTGTTCTGGCTGGCGATGTTGCTACCTGGCGCGATACCGAGGCGCGGCTGGCGCAGTGGAGCGGCTGCTATGTGATGGTCCATTGCGGGCCGCTCGGGCGTACTGATCGCACGGCGCTGCGCCGTCGCCAGCGGGCGCTGGAAATGCTCGGTCTGCGCGAGCTGGAGCGGGATCTGTTTGTCCGCCCGGACAACCTGGTTGGCGGCGCCGATTCGATTCGTCGGCGCCTGTATGCGCTTGGTCTGGAATCAGGCGCAGCGGTGTTTATCGCCAGTGATTTCGACGCGGAAAGAGAAGGGCGGCTGGGTACCCTGTGGGAGAGCGAGGCACTGAACCAGCGTTATCTGCGTCAACGCGAGCAGCTTGAGCGCTGGCTGGAAAAAGCCGATCAACTGGAACTGGAAGATGCCGCACGGGAATCGTTTCTGCTCGGAGGTCGGGCAATCCGGCAGATTGTATTTGACCCGTTGCTGCCGGCGCCGCTGGTGAATGCCGAAGCACGACATGACTTTATTGCTACGGTGAAAAAATTTGACCGTGCCGGCCATACTCTGTGGCAGCGCCTGTACCAGCAGCACCCTCTGGTGTCGGAACAAAGTCGCGCCGGGCAAGTTCTGCAGTAGTCGGTTCTCATAATGAAGAGGCACAACATGAACGCACCGAAGAACGATAGTCGCAGCAGCCTGTTTATGGCGGATACCCATCAGGTCGAGAATGTTTCTCGTGAGTTGGCGGATTATAACCTTTACGCTCAGGACCGTGCCCTGCAGGAGGCGGTGCAGCGCGAAGGCGCCGGCTGGGCCGAGGCGTCGTTGCAGTCCTTCGGTCAATTGACTGGCAAGGCTGACTATCTGGAGCTCGGTTTTCAGGCAAACAAGTATCTGCCGGAATACGATACCCATGATCGCTTCGGCAATCGGGTTGATCTGGTCAAGTATCACGGCAGCTACCATACCCTGATGCAGACGGCGATCGAGAACGGCCTGCACGCTTCACCGTGGACCGACCCGAAAGCCGGTGCCCATGTTGCCCGTGCCGCGCACACCTATATGCAGTCACAGATCGAAGCCGGCCATGGCTGTCCGATCACTATGACCTTTGCCGCGATTCCGTCGATCCGTACCACGCCGAAGCTGGCCGAGTATTGGGAGCCGAAGATCACTTCACGCGTGTATGACCCGCGCAATGTACCGGACAGCCAGAAGCAGGGCGTGACCATCGGCATGGGCATGACCGAAAAGCAGGGTGGTTCCGATGTCCGCGCCAATACCACCCGCGCTTATCCGGTTGCTGCCCGTGGTGCCGGTGAGGTGTATGAGCTGGTCGGCCACAAGTTTTTCCTGTCGGCACCGATGTGCGATGCGTTTCTGGTACTGGCGCAAACCGAAGCCGGTCTCGGCTGTTTTCTGGTGCCGCGCTGGCGCCCGGATGGCAGCAAGAATCCGCTTCAGGTATTGCGGCTTAAGAAAAAGCTCAGCAACGCCTCCAATGCTTCCAGTGAAGTTGAGTTTCGCGGCGCCATGGGCTGGCTGGTTGGCGAGGAAGGCCGCGGCGTGCGCACCATTATCGAAATGGTCAGCCTGACCCGGTTCGACTGCATGATCGGCTCCGCCGCCACCATGCGCATGGCCGCTTCACAGGCGTTGCATCACACTTCGATTCGCCATGCCTTTGGCAACGTCCTGAATCAGCAGCCACTGATGCAGAACGTGCTGGCGGACATGGCCATCGAAAGCGAAGCGGCACTGGTCACCGGCATGCGTATGGCGCGGGCGCTGGACAGTCTCGACGATGAGCATGAATCCCTGCTGATGCGTCTTGGCGTTGCCGTTGGCAAGTACTGGATCTGCAAGCGCACCCCGAACTTTACCTATGAGGCGATGGAGTGCATCGGTGGCAGCGGTGTGATGGAGGACAGCATGATGCCGCGGCTGTATCGGGAAGCGCCGGTCAATGCGATCTGGGAAGGCAGTGGTAATGTTCAGTGCCTTGATGTGCTGCGAGCCATGCAGAAAACCCCGGCAGTGGTAGATGTGTTCTTTGCCGAGCTGGGCCGGGCGAAGGGCGGCAATAACCATCTCGACCAGCATGTGAAGAAACTGAAGGCAGAGTTTGCTGACCTGTCAGATCTGGAATATCGCGCTCGCGATGTAGTCGACCGGATGGCGCTGGCACTGCAGGGTGCCTTGCTGGTACAGCATTCGCCGCAGGCTATCGCTGATGGCTTCTGTGTCTCGCGGTTGGCTAGCGTTGGCCAGCATAACTATGGCGCGTTGCCGCGTGGCGTTGAGTGCGCGGCGATTATCGAGCGGGCCACGCTGAAGATTTAAGCGGCGATTAAAAACGGCGGTGCCTGTTGTAGGAGCGGTCGATCGACCGCGAATCGCGGCCGGTCGGCCGCTCCTACGGGTTGTGCAGAGGGCCACTTACGCGGCGCTCTTGCGGTGCTCCAGAATCAGGAATTTCTCCAGATGCAGCGCCACCACCGGGTACAGCTCCGGGGTCAGCTGCTCGCCGAAGCGCGACAGCATTCGGTGGATCAGGGTGCGGATAAGGCTAATGGCACCATCCAGCGGTTTGCTCACCAGAAAATTGAAGTCGAGCAGATTTTTCGGCTCGACAGCAAGCGGGATCATCAGCTCATCGACTATGACGGTCAGCAGGCGAATGCCTTCCTGCAAATCTTTGGCGCTGCCATCATGCAAGGTGGCAAGGACCGTGTCAGCACGTATCGCCAACGGCGGTGATATTGGCAACACGACATGAGAGCGGCTGCCACTGCCAAGGTCAATCTCGTGTACCAGCCCATTAAAGTGGTGAATCACCGGCGGCAGCCGGTGGCTGGCAATCAGTCCGCCGGCCCAGCCGACGTAATGGCGTGCCTTGTCCTTGATATCATCCGCCACCCGACGTGCATGCCGCAGTTGCGATGAGTCATGGCTTCGACCGATTTCATCCAGCAGCCCGATCAGGGTATGGTCGACCACATCGCAGTAGGCGTCCACCAGCAGACCAATACCCAGTTTCTTGTCGTGGTCGGTGATCTTGCCGCTGGTGCGTTGCACCAATGCAGCAAGCTCACCGGGAATATGGTCCTGTAACGGTGTGGCAATATAAGGGCCCTGAACCGGCATACTCTTTTCCTCAAAAAAACAGGTTCAACAGTGACCTGTTGAACCTGCGTGTGCGCCGAGATAATCGGGCGCGCTCTCCCATAGCGATGTTTGTCAGTGTGTCAGAGATTGCAGGTTACTGACCTGATCACGCAAGGTGCCATTCTCACCAAACAGCTTTTCGCGCCACTCGGCTTCAAGCGCCTTGGTGTCTTTCTTGTTCGGGTGATAACCCTTGCGTGCAAACAGCCCGATCTTCGGCAGGACGCTGCTGACCAAGCCGCGTTTGCCGCCGAGAATCAGCCCAAGCCCCTTGCGCAGGTCCTGACGATCGAACAGTTTGCCTTCCTTGGCCAGCAAGTAGCCCCAGCTGCCAAACACAGCAGGCAACATGACAAAGGTTACCAGCGGGAAGGCGAGAAGACGTTCAGCGCGGCTATTGCCGATGGTCTCATACACGTCATAGGCCACCGCCTTGTGCTCAAGCTCCTCCATGGCATGCCACAGCCACAGTTGCAGCATTTCGCCGTGGGCATTTGCGTGAAACTCCTTGTCCGTCAGCAGTTGTTCGCCAATCAGTGCGGTAAAGTGTTCCATAAATGTGGTGCAGGCCAGCTGCTGGCTCGGTGAGAACTGCTCCAGCACTTTCAGTGCCATCTTGACTACAGCCTCCGGCACCCTGGTATTAATACCTTGCTCCATCAGCAACTCGTTGAGGCGCTCGTGTTCGCGGCCATGAATGGCTTCCTGCCCCATGAAGCCGGCGACTTCGGCTTTCAGAACCGGGTCGGTAATTTCCTTGCGGAAATGACGCACTGATTCCATGAAGAAGCGTTCCCCCGGTGGGAAAAACGCCGACAGCACGGCAATAAAGGTGGTGGCGGTGGCATTATCGGCAAGGAAATACCGAGGCGCTTCGGGGATCCTGAAATCCAGGTGGCGCGGCGGAATGCCGACGCTGGCACCGGCGAGACGGCGGACATGGGTGGCGGGGGCAGAGACTGCGTTCACGTGACCTCCAGCAATTTAATGTGACAGTGACCAGTGTCACTTGTGATGGTGGCTACAAGAAGGTTATCTTCAGCCATAAATCGGTCATCGGAGGCCAGTTGTGACGGTTGCGGTTCCTGCTGCGGAAGGCGTACTGCTTGCTCACTATGCTGAGCTGCTATGCCGTTTGCAGGGTCAAAAAGGTGTCAGTGAAGAACGCGTGCTGGACGGGACCGGGCTGACCCGGGCGCAGCTGCAGGAGCCCGGTCGGCGCATGTCATTGGCGGCCACATTACAGTTACTGCGTAATGTCAGGGAGATTGATCCCTCGCCGGATCTGGGTGTCCGGCTCGGCGTGCCGCTGAACATTGGCAGTCACGGTTTCCTTGGCTATGCCTTCCAGTCCAGCCGTAATCTGGGCGAGGCCTTTGATCTGGCGGTACGTTTTCTGCGTACCCGCACCAGCCTGTTCGATATCCGCATCGAGCGCGATGGAGAGCATGCTGCGCTGGTGCTGGATGAGCGCTATGACCTCGGTGACTTGACCCAGCTGGTGGCAGATGCGGTGATCACCTCTATCCTCGGGATCGGCCAGCAGATGTTTGGCGTCATGCTGGCGCGGCAGGTCACGCTCTGTCTGCCCTATCCGGAGCAGAAGCATCATCAGGGCTGGAGACAGAAGGCCGGTCTTGACCTGCAGTTTGGCAGTGCCTGGATGCAGCTGCAGTTTCCGGCGGCCTGGCTGGATATGCCACTGAGTACGGCGGACCCCAATCTCGCGGCACTGGCGGCCGCGCGTTGTGAGGAGGAGCTACGTCAGGCCGGAGAGAGCAATGATATTGTCAGTCGCGTGCGCGATATCGCCCGGCGCCATCTGGCCGATGAGAACTCTCTGGAAAAAGTGGCGGCAGAGTTGCACTTGACTGCGCGAACCCTGCGGCGCCGACTGCAACAGGCTGGTACCAGCTACCAGAACCTGATCGAGCAGCTGCGTCAGCGACTGGCGGTGGAATATCTGTTGCACAGTCAGCGCTCGGTGGACCATATTGCCAGTCTGCTCGGCTACAGCGATCCGTCCAATTTCGGCCGTGCCTTCCGGCGCTGGACTGGCGAGTCGCCACGGGAATACCGTCAGCAATACCGAAAATCCTGAAGGTCCAGGTGCCGGGTGCGGCGCCGATAGTCGAAGGTAAAGCCCGGCCAGTTGGCGGTGTTCTTGCCGCTTTCCGTTTTGTACCAGCTGTTGCAGCCTTTCTCCCAGACAGTTTCCCGAATCTGTTTTTGCAGGCGTTGATTGAACTCTGACTGTACCTCGTCGCGTACTTCCATCACCGGTTGTTGCTTTAGTTGCTCCAGACACTGCAGTACATAATGAAACTGGCTTTCCAGCATGTAGATAATCGAGTTATGGCCAAGGTTGGTGTTCGGGCCGTACAGCATGAACAGGTTCGGAAAACCGTGCACGGTTATGCCAAGGTAGGCTTCGGCACCATCATGCCAGACATTGTTCAGCTGACGGCCATCGCGGCCGCTGATTTCAATCGGAGTGAGAAAATCCGTTGCCCGGAAACCGGTACCATAGATGATTACGTCGGCCGCGCGATGAACACCGGTGCTGTCGACCAGACCATTGTCATCCACCGCCTGAATGCCATGGCTGATCACCTCCACATTGTCTTGTGCCAGGGCCGGATAGTAATCGTTCGACATCAGAATACGTTTGCAGCCCATCGGGTAGTTCGGGGTCAGCTTTTTGCGCAGCGCCGGGTCATGAATCTGGCTGGTGAGCTGGCGGCGGAACAGCCATTTGTAAAATTCCATGGCTTTCTGGAATGATGTGAAGCCCAGTACCCGGGCTTCATTGGTGGCGTAAATACGTGCCCGATCCAGCGTGTGGGTCAAAGGCCATCTTTCCAGAATCCTGTGTTCCAGCTTGCTGTAGGCGCGATCCGGTTTGTTGATCACATAGGCCGCTGAGCGCTGGAACAGCATCAGTTTTCCGGCGATTTTCGCCACTTCCGGGACGAACTGGATGGCGCTGGCTCCGGTGCCGACTACGGCTACGGTTTTATTACGCAGATCGACGCTGTGATCCCAGCGGGCGCTGTGGAAATGCGGGCCCTGGAATGCCTCAATGCCTTGTAGCGGCGGATAGGCTGGCTGGTTGAGCTGGCCGGTGGCGGAAATAAGCGCGCGCGCTGTGATATGTGTGCCGTCATTCAGGCTGATGCGCCAGTGTTGTTGCGATTCCTGCCACTCGGCTGCTGTGACCTCTGTGTTGAAGCGAATATGCCGGTTGATGTCGTGTTTGCTCGCGCAATGGCGCAGATAAGCGAGGATCTCCGCCTGCGGCGCAAATCGGCGGCTCCACGGGTAGTGACGCTCGAAAGAAAATGAATAGAGGTGAGACGGCACATCACAGGCTGCGCCGGGGTAAGTGTTATCGCGCCAGCAGCCGCCGACATCATTGCCTTTCTCGATCAGCAGAAAATCCGAAAAGCCGTGCTGCTTCATGCGAATGGCCATGCCCAGGCCACCGAAGCCGGCGCCGATAATCACAGCTTGATAATTGTCCGTCATGCTTTTTCTGCCTTTTTTATTTCGCCGTCAACAATATGCCCGACCATATCCACCAGCCCTTCAGCGAGCTGATCAAAAGTGATTATGGGAGATGCTTCACCAAGATGACGAATTACACAGAACATGCCACTGTTGATGACAATATAACTCATTACCGGAAGATTCTGCATCTTCATCACTTCCGGGTGATGCAAAACATACTGCACTACCAGATCCATCAGGATCTTGTTGACCGGTTCCAGATTGTCGCGGTGGGCTATGTTCACCGCCTGGCCGGCATACTTCAGGTAACGGCCGTCGTCACGCATCAACAGTTCGCGAAACTCATACAGCAGAGTGCGGACCGCCTCGCGGATATCCATCTGTACCAGTTTCGGAGTCAGCGGCTGGATCATCGCCACCACATCCGCGACCACGCGCTGGTACATGGCATCAAGGACTTCCTGCTTGTTGGCGAAATACTCGTACAGGGAGCCGACGCTGATGCCGGCGACGTCGGCAATATGCCGGGTAGTGCTGCCTTCGATGCCGTGGCGGCCAAGGCAGATAAAACCGGCCTCGACTATAGAGTCTACGGTGGCTTTGGCGCGTTGTTGTCGAGGTTTGCGCGGCATAAGGGGAAAGTCCTAATCCGAATTGAATCCGAACAATGATTCGGAATACCTTGCCAGTCATCAGTGGCATGGTCAATGGCAATCCGCCGGTTGAACCACAGCAGTCGAGGTTCAGTGATGTTTTCAGAGAAGCGTTCCCGCAAGGCCTGTGCAGTAGTAACCGGTGCCGGCAGCGGTATTGGTGAGGCTTTTGCCCACGAGTTGGCGCGGCGCGGCGGCCGGGTGGTGTGTTCGGATATCAATCCTGTCACCGCCGAAGCTACAGCGGCGGCAATCCGCAGCAGCGGTGGTGATGCCGTCGCTTATGCCTGTGATGTATCCAGGCTGGATCAGGTCGAGCAGCTTGCGGAGCAGGCGGAAGTCTGGCTTGGCTGCCCGGTGGATCTGGTCATCAACAACGCTGGGGTCGGCGCCGGGGGTCTGAATATCGGCGAGATATCGATGGAAGACTGGCACTGGACCATGGGCGTGAATATGTGGGGCGTGATCCATGGCTGTCACGTGTTCGCACCAAAGCTTCGCGCTCTGGGGCGAGGTGGAATTATTAACGTATGCTCGACGGCAAGCTTTGCCGCCGCGCCCTTGATGGGCCCATATAACGTCAGCAAGGCTGCGGTACTGGCGCTTTCGGAAACGCTGGCGGCGGAGATGAGTGGTGCCGGTATTGCGGTGACGGCGTTATGTCCCACCTTTGTCAAAACCAATATTGCCCGTGATGCCCGGACCTCTTCTGCCGCCTCGGATCTTGCTGCGACGCTGATGAAATGGACCGGCATTCCCGCCGAGCGAGTGGCGAAAACGACGCTGGATGCGCTTGACCGTGGCCAGCTTTATGTCTTGCCACAGCTCGATGCTCGCACTATCTGGCGGACCAAGCGCCTGATACCGTCAATTTATACCCGCGGCGCCGGTTTGCTTAGCCGGTTGGCCGCAGCAAAACTTTGAAATTATCAATTAATCACCGGACTTCAGGAGATGCACCATGGCGATGATCGATCTCGACAAGATGCTGGAAAAAGTCAAAACCACTCAGTGGGCGTTGGCCGATATTGACTGGGATGCTCCGGGTGCCGAGCTGATCACCGAGGAACAATGGCCTGAGCTGAAAGATTTCATGGTCGATCTGATGTGGATCGAGCATGTCGGCGCGCGTGCTTTTGCCGCCATGGCCAGGAGAGCTCCCACTGAAGCTTTGCGTCAGCTGTACAGCTATTTCCACGCTGAAGAGCAGCGTCATGCCAATGCCGAGATGGCATTGATGAAACGCTGGGGCATGCTTGAGGGCGACGAGTTGCCGGAGCCGAATATCAATCTTCGTCTTGTGATTGAATGGCTGGATCGCTATGCCGATGGGATGCCGTACTATGTCCTCGGCACAGTGATTCCGATGCTCGAAGTCGCTCTTGACGGAGCCCTGTGTACTTTCCTGCTGGAGAGCGTCAACGACCCTGTTTGTCATCAGGTATTCGAGAAGATCAATGACGACGAATCCCGTCATCTTGGTGTCGGCTTTACCGTGATGGAGATGCAGGGTCACAACAAGACCACTATCCAGATGGTCAGGATGATGGCGCCTATGCTTGATCCGCGTTTGTTACTTGGTGTTGCTTCCTACCTGCCGTTGCTGAACAAGATGCGCGACAACGTCGTCAAGATGGGGTTGCCGGAAGAAAGTTTGTACGCGGCCATGAACAAGTTCAAGAAAATAGGTGGCCGTACCGCAGAAGGGCGGCGCAATCCCTGGTATCAGTTTATCCAGCATCACGGGGCCATCATGGTGAAGCGTTCCAACCGGTTTTATCACATTCCGGTGGATGCGGCGGTCAAGGTCACTGGCCTGATTCCACGCCGGATGCTGCCGGCGGTGCCGAGCTGGGTAAAAGAGTTGACCTGGCAGCCCACGGCGTGATCCTGTTTAAACCTTGCAAGTTGAGACCATCATGACTGACACACATCGTAAAACACCTCGCTCTTCCCGTGCTGCAGAAAAGCCGGCTGCGGTGCTGATCGTTGGCGCCGGCTTTGCCGGTCTGGGTATGGCGATTCGTCTGCAGCAGGCGGGCGTTACTGACATTATCATTCTTGAGCGTGGTGCAGATGTCGGGGGTACCTGGCGTGATAATCAGTATCCTGGTGCGGCCTGTGATATTCCGTCGAATCTGTATTCCTATTCGTTTGCCCAGAATCCTGACTGGTCGCGCAGCTTCTCTGGTAGCCGCGAGATCCTTGGTTATATTCACCATCTGGTCAAAGAGTTCGGTCTCGCGCGCTACATCCGCTTTGGCAAGAATGTTCAGGAACTGAAGTTTGATGAGAACAAAGGCCTGTGGAGCGCGACCACCTCGGAAGGCGAGGTATTCAGTGGCCGTGCTGCAGTGATGGCTCAGGGGCCGCTATCCAATGCCAGCTTTCCGGATATGCCCGGCATCAATGAATACAAAGGCCACAAGATTCACAGTGCGCGCTGGGATCACAGCTATGATTTTCGCGGCAAAAAGGTGGCGGTCATCGGTACCGGTGCCAGCGCCATTCAGATTATTCCGGAGCTGGTCAAGGAAGTGGAACATCTTGCCGTGTTCCAGCGCACTCCGGGCTGGGTGATGCCGCGTCCGGATTTTGCAACCCCGGAATGGAACAAGGAAATTTTCCGTAAGCTGCCGTTTACTCAGTCAGCCTTGCGTCAGGCATTGTATCTGGCCCATGAGTCGATGGCGCTGGCGGTGATCTGGAACTCTCCGCTGACCCGGGTTGCCGAACGGGTCGGCCGCTGGCACCTGCATAACCAGGTCAAGGATCGCTGGATGCGGCGACAGCTGACACCGAACTACCGTATCGGCTGCAAGCGGGTGCTGGTCTCCAATGATTACTACCCGGCACTGCAGAAGCCCAACTGCAAGCTGATCACCTGGCCGATCTATACCCTGTGCGAGAAAGGCATCCGCACGGTTGAAGGTATCGAGCACCAGTTTGACTGCATCGTCTTTGCTACCGGGTTTGAGGTCAGCAAGGCGGGCACGCCGTTCCCGGTTTCCGGAGTCGGAGGTCGGCAGCTCAATGATGAGTGGTCGCGTGGTGCCCAGGCTTACAAGAGCATCAATGTGGCCGGTTATCCGAATCTGTTTTTCACTTTCGGGCCGAATTCCGGGCCCGGGCATAACTCGGCGCTGGTGTATATGGAGTCGCAGCTGGATTATGCGGTGCGCGGTATTCAGAAGATTCTGGGCGAGAATCTGAAGATGCTGGATGTCAAACCGCATGTGCAGAAGCAGTACAACGAAGGCATCCAGAAGCGGCTGGCGAAAACCAACTGGAATTCCGGTTGCATGAGCTGGTATCTGACCGAGGATGGCTTTAACGCCACCATGTATCCGGGATTTGCTACCCAGTATGCCAATCAGATGAAGGAGTTTCGGGAGAACGATTATCTGGTGGTGCCTGGGTAGAGGTTTGGGAGCTCTTATTCGGAAAGACCGGGGAGCGGGGCGAACAAGCCTGATACAGTCGCTCCCCGTTAATCGCTTGGTGTATCAGGCTTGTTCACCCCGCTCCCCTCTGTGGTGTGAGCCTTCGCATTTTCGCTGTCTGATAGTGGTGTGTAGTCGGTTCTGCTGATTCAGGGTGGTTACCGGGGCAGGTATGCATACTATCTCGGCGCAGAATAGAGACATCGTTGGCGAGCTGGCGTGAGAAAATGGTTTCACGAATGGTTGCCCGGTGAGTTGTCCCATTGCGGCAGTCGCGGCGGCGGTTCGTTAATATCGGGCCGAGCCTGCAGGTACAGCGCCAGCATCTCACACCACAGCTTCAGGTAGCGATCAAACAGCTTGCGGTCGGCGACGATGTGCAGATCTTCCGCCATGCCGCGCAGCAGCCACTGGGTCAGCATCATCATCTCGCGCACGTTGGCCTTGTCGCGGGTCGGTTCCAGATAGTGATCGGCTGCATTACCCAGCGTGAAGTAGCCAGCGGTCCAGACTTGCTGAAGGATCGCTGCCAATTCCGCGTCGCGCTGGCTGGCCACCAGCAGCTCGTGCAGGGCGGTATGTTCGGGCCGGTTGAACACATTTTTCCAGGCACTGTAGATCAGGTCATGCAGGCGATCTTCCGAGCCCTGCAGTTTTGCCACCGCCTTGCCCATCTGGATATAAACCCGGCGGATCAGCTGTTCCGCTGCTGCGGCAATCAGCGCGCTCTTGCTGGGAAAGTGATGCAGCGGTGCGCCGCGGGATACCCCGGCGACCTCAATGATCCGGCTGACCGTGGTGCCGCCGTAGCCATCCGTTTGCAGACATTCGAGCGTCGCATCGAGGATGCGCTGACGCATGGTTTCGCTGCGCTCGGCCTGGGTGCGGCGGGGCCTTGGCGCATCAGTACTTGATTTGGAGACAGGCATCGGTCTTTTGCGGCCTTATCGGGTGACAGGGGGTGCCGGGGCATGAGCGGAAATGTCACCCCGGCAGGCATTTCCGGCATTGACCCCGGGCCGGGCTTCATTAAACATGCTGAACGTCCGTATTGTAAATGGCCTGTGCTCAGGCCGGTTCCCTTAACCCGTTACACAGGAAGTTTTCCATGGCAGATATTCACGTCCCGAAGCCGGTTAACCCGATGATCCCGCGCACCCTTTTTAATGAGGATCACGAGGCGTTTCGTGCCACCGCACGTCGCTTTTTCGAGACCGAAATCGGCCCGTTCCACGAAAAGTGGGAGGAGCAGCAACATCTGGATCGTCATCTCTGGAACAAGGCCGGCGAGCTGGGTCTGCTGTGCATGACCATTCCGGAACAGTATGGCGGCTCCGGTGTTGATCGTCTGTTCAGCATGATCATGATAGAAGAGCAGGCCCGGGTCGGGGATTCTGCCAGCGGCTTCTCACTGCACTCCGATATTGTTGCCAACTACATTAATAACTTTGGTAACGAGGCGCAGAAGCAGAAGTGGTTGCCGAAAATGGCCACCGGTGAAGCTGTGACCGCAATTGCCATGACCGAGCCGGGCACAGGCTCCGATCTGCAGGGCATCAAGACCACGGCGAAAAAGGATGGTGACGATTACATCGTCAACGGCTCGAAGATTTTTATTACCAACGGTTACCTGTGTGATATGGCCGTGGTGGCGGTACGTACCGGCGATTCCGGGAAAGGGGCGCAGGATGTGTCGCTGATTATTATCGAGGCTGACCGTCCCGGTTTCACCAAAGGCAAGCCGTTGAAGAAAGTCGGCATGAAGGGTCAGGATACCTGCGAGCTGTTTTTCGACAACGTTCGCGTGCCGAAGGAAAATCTGCTTGGTATGGAAGGCATGGGCTTCATCATGCTGATGAAGGAGCTGGCCTGGGAGCGCATGATGATTGCCATCATCTGTGCGTCCGGTGCCGAGTTCGCGCTGGCCACCACAGTGGAGTACGTCAAGCAGCGGAATGTCTTCGGCAAGCCGGTATCAGCTTACCAGAACACCCGTTTCAAGCTGGCCGAGCTGCGCTCGGAAATCCAGATTGCCCGGGTCTATGTCGACAAGTGCATGGAATTGGTGCTCGAGAGCAAGTTGACGCCGGAAGCGGCCTGCGCGGCCAAGTACTGGGTATCCGACCTGCTCAGCAAGGTGGTTGACGAGTGTGTACAGCTGCACGGTGGCTACGGTTTCATGCTTGAGTATCCGATTGCCCGCGCTTACATCGATACCCGGGCCAACCGGATCTACGGTGGTACCAACGAAATCATGAAAGAGCTGATTTCCCGCGGTATCTGAGCAGCGAAATAAACGGCCCTTCGGGGCCGCTTTCGTTACGGAAAATAAAACAAGGCTGTAGGAGCCGTCGACCGACGGCGAAGGCTTTCGCGGCCGGTCGGCCGCTCCTACGGATGGAATGTCATCGACAGGAGAGTGAAGAGATGAGCAAGCTGCGTTTTGATGGTCGTGTTGCGATCGTGACCGGGGCCGGTGGTGGTCTGGGTCGTTCCCATGCCCTGCTGCTCGGCAGTCTCGGTGCAAAGGTAGTAGTGAATGATCTCGGTGGTACCGCTACCGGGGGCGGCAAGTCCTCGGCGGCTGCCGACAAGGTGGTGGAAGAGATCAAGGCACTCGGCGGTGAAGCAGTCGCCAATTATGACTCGGTTGAACATGGCGAGAGTATCGTCAAGACCGCACTGGATGCCTTTGGCACGGTGGATATCGTTATCAATAATGCCGGCATCCTGCGCGATGTCAGCTTTGCCAAGATGACCCAGGCGGACTGGGATCTGATTCTGAAAGTGCATCTGACCGGCTCCATGAGCGTCAGCCATGCGGCCTGGCCGATTATGCGCGAGAAAGGCTATGGCCGCATCATCATGACCACCTCGGCCGCCGGCATTTACGGCAACTTTGGTCAGGCTAACTACTGCGCCGCCAAGCTGGGTATTGCCGGTTTGGCCAATTGTCTTGCCGAGGAAGGTCGTGGCAAGAATATTTTTGTCAACACTATCGCCCCGATTGCCGCCTCGCGCCTCACCGAAACGGTGATGCCGCCGGAGCTGCTCAAGCACCTGAACCCGGAAGCGGTGAGCCCGCTGGTGGCCTGGTTGAGCCATGAAAGCTGTCAGGAAACCAAGGGCTTGTTTGAGGTTGGCGCTGGCTATATTTCCAAGCTGCGCTGGGAGCGGGCACAGGGCAACGTGTTTGCGTTGGGCAAGAAGTTCAGCATCGATGATGTTGCCTCGCGCTGGTCGAAAATCACCGATTTTACCGATGCCGAACACCCGACCAGCATCAACGAATCTTTTATGCCGATCCTCAACAACATCAATAACCCGAGCCTTGGTGGTAACGAGTTTATTGATCTGGATGTGGCCAGCAAGGCGAAGCTGGAGCTGGAATCGTCCTATGACGAAAACGACCTGGCGCTGTACGCGTTGAGTGTCGGTGCCGCCCGTGACCCGATGGACAAGGACGAGCTCAAGTTTGTTTACGAGTTGGGTAGTGATTTCCAGGCGCTGCCGACTTTTGGTGTGATGCCGCAGATCGGTGCCATGCTGAAAGCGGCAAAAGAGGGCAAGTTTGCCCTGCCGGGGATGAACTTCGGCTTTGACCGTCTGCTGCATGGCGAGCAACTCACCGAGATTCGCCGGCCGCTGCCACGCAATGCCAAGCTGAAGCATATCTTCAAATTCAAGGAGGCATTCGACAAGGACCCGAATGCAGTAGTGACCTTTGCTATTTCCAGCATTGACGAGAACGGTGACGAGATTGCCTACAACGAGATGACTTCGTTCGTGAAAGGCGCTGGTGGCTGGGGTGGCGACCGTGGTCCGAGTGCCGACATCAACGTGCCGCCGGACCGTGAACCGGATGCGGTCATTGAAGAAAAAACCGATGCCAACCAGACCCTGCTGTATCGCCTCTGTGGCGACTGGAATCCGTTGCATGCGGATCCGGCCTTTGCCAAGGCGTTCGGCTATGACCGACCGATCCTGCATGGCCTGTGCACCTACGGCTATGCCGGTCGTCATGTAATCAAGGCGTTCTGCAATAACGATGGCCGCCTGATGAAAAGCATCAAGGTGCGCTTCGCCAAGAGCGTATTCCCCGGTGAAACGCTGGTCACAAAGATGTGGAAGGAATCCGACGACCGTATCATCCTCGAAACCCGGGTCAAGGAGCGCGATGAAGTCGTGCTGAAAAACGCTGCGGTAGAGTTGTATCGGGAAGTGCCGAAAGTACAAGCCAAGCCGAAGGCCGCTGCGCCGGCAGAAGCGGCAGCTGCTGCCGATACCTCGGTCACACTGGAAGATGTGTTCTCGGCAATTGCCAGCTATGTGGCAGCAACGCCGGAACTGGTGGACAAGACCAAGACCTCGTTCCAGTTCAACTTTAGCAACCCGGAGCAGAGCTTCTTTATTGATCTGAAATCCGCCCCGGGCAGTGCCGGCGCCGGCACAGTCGATAAACCGGATGTGACGCTGGAGCTGGATACCAAACATGTGCAGACCCTGTTCGGTGGTGATCTCGCGGCTGTGCAGAAGCTGTACTTCGGTGGCGAGCTGAAAATCGGTGGCAACGTGATGGCCTCGAACAAGCTGGCCGTGCTGCAGGGCATGGATCCGAAGCTGGTGGAAGAGGCCCGCGCCAAACGGGTCGCTGCGGGTGGTGCCGGTGCGGCAGCGTCAGCAGCGGCGCCAGCGGCGTCGCAGGAGCCGACGCTGGATGATGTGTTCGCCGGTATTTCCGCGTACATCGCCGCCAAACCCGAGTTGGTCGGCAAGACCAGCACCGTGTTCCAGTTTGTGTTCCATAATCCGGAGCAGAGCTTCTTTATTGATCTGAAGAACGATAAAGGTGCTGCGGGTTCGGGTATGGCGGATAAGCCGGATGTCACGCTGGAGCTGGATACTGCGCTGGTGAATACCCTGTTCGGCGGCGATATTGCTGAAGTGCAGAAGCTCTACTTCGGAGGCCAGTTGAAAGTGCATGGCAATATCATGGCCTCGAACAAGCTGTCGGTACTGCAAGGCATGGACCCGAAACTGGTTGAGCAAGCGCGCGACAAGCGTCTCGCTTCCGGTGCACCCAAGGCCGCTGCTCCTGCAAAAAAGGCGGCACCGAAGCAAGCTCGCGCGGCGGAATCCATGGCGGCACTGGAACAGAAGCTGGCGAAGGCGACCGGTCTGAATGGTGCGGTGCACTTCCGGGTGCGCGATCCGGACGGTGATTGGGTGATGGACTTCAGCGCCACCCCGCCGAAGCTGTCTACTGGAAAAGCAGATCAGGTGGCCGCCACGGTAACTGTCGGCGATAGCCAGCTGGCCGACTGGGTCGATGGCAAGCGTGGTTTGCGCGAGTTGTACCAGAAAGGCGATCTGCGCGTAGACGGTAATGTCACGCTGGTTCGTCAAATTGAAGATGCACTGTAAAGTGCTGACACAGACAACAGGAGAACGAAGATGAAACGTCGAGTGAATGTAATCGGTGTCGGCATGACCAAGTTCGCCAAACCGGGTGCCAGTGACGATTACCATGTGATGGCTGCGGAAGCAGGCAAGAAAGCACTGGCTGATGCCGGTATCAACTACAACGAAGTTGAGCAGGCGTTCTGCGGCTATGTTTATGGTGACTCCACCTGCGGCCAGCGCGCCGTGTATGAGCTGGGTCTGACCGGCATTCCGGTGGTCAACGTCAATAACAACTGCTCAACCGGCTCGTCGGCACTGTTTCTTGCCCGTCAGGCCATTGAAGGTGGTCTGGCCGAGTGCGTGATTGCTGTGGGCTTCGAGAAGATGGAGCGCGGTGCACTCGGTGCGAAGTTCAACGACCGGGAAAACCCGATGAGCCAACACGCGCAGATGATGATTGCCGAGCAGGGCTTTACCCAGGCGCCGCCCGCCGCGCAGATGTTTGGTGGTGCCGGCCGCGAGTATCGCTGGCAGCATGGCACCAAACGCGAAACTTTTGGCAAAATCGCCGAGAAGGCGCGTAAACATGCCAGTAACAACCCCTACGCGCTGTTCAATCAGGTGCTGTCGCTGGAAGAGATCATGGCGTCAGAAGAAGTATTCGACCCGCTGACCCGTTTCCAGTGCTGCCCGCCGACCTGTGGCGCCGGCGCTGCAATTCTCTGTTCAGATGAGTTCGCGAAAAAGCACGGCATCAGTAACCCGGTATATATCGCCGCCCAGGCCATGACCACCGACTTCCCCAGTAGTTTCGAAGAGAAGTCGATGATCAAGATGATCGGCTATGACATGACCAAGATGGCAGCGAAAAAGGTTTACGAGGAAGCTGGCATCGGTGCAGAAGATGTCGATGTAGTGGAATTGCATGACTGCTTTACCGCCAACGAGCTGCTCACCTATGAAGGCCTTGGTCTGTGCCCGGAAGGCGGCGCCGAGAAATTTATCTGGGATGCCGATAACACTTACGGCGGCAAGGTGGTCACCAATCCGTCCGGCGGCCTGCTGTCGAAGGGGCACCCACTGGGTGCTACCGGTCTGGCTCAGTGCACCGAGCTGGTCTGGCAGTTGCGTGGCCAGGCGGAAAAGCGTCAGGTCGAGAACGCCCGGGTTGCGCTGCAACATAATCTGGGGCTTGGCGGTGCCTGCGTGGTAACCATGTATCGCCGTGACTGATCCGCTGCGATGATGTTCAGGCAATACCGGCTCCGGTATTGCCTGATGTCATGCCGATAACAGCGACTGCAACAAAAAAGTCGGGGACATCATGAAAATATTCAGGAACAAGACTGCAGTGGTGACTGGTGCAGCCTCCGGCATGGGCCGGGCGCTGACCCTGAAACTGTTGTCATTCGGGGCTCATGTGGTTGCCACTGACGTCAATGCGGAAGGCCTCAAGGCGTTGGTTGCCGAACATGGCGGCGCCGGCAAGCTGACTACGCAGCCACTGGATGTTACCAACCGGGCCGCCTTTGCCGCGTTGATTCAGGACGTAGCAGCCAAAGGATCGCTGGATTACCTGTTTAATAATGCTGGTATTGCCATCACAGGCGAGCTGAAAGACAACGTCGAATCCGACTGGCAGCGAACCATCGATATCAACCAGATGGGCGTGCTGTACGGCACCCTCGCAGCTTATGAAGTGATGCGTGCCCAGGGTAGTGGCCATATCGTCAATACTGCCTCGGTTGCCGGCCTGATGCCGGCGCCGATGCTGACCATTTATGCCATGACCAAGCATGCGGTGGTTGGCCTCAGTCTGTCACTGCGCGAGGAAGCTAAAGTCTATGGCGTGCGCGTTAGTGCGGTCTGCCCCGGTATTGTCGAAACCAATATCGTCGGCGCCGATCAGATGCAGAAGCTGAAACTCGGCAACCGCAGCCCGTTTGATTTTGTCCGTAGTAAAACTCCGATCAGACCCATTTCACCGGAACAGGCAGCGCAGGCCATTCTTGCTGGTGTGGCAAAGAACCAGCCGGAAATCATTTTCCCGCTGCACGGAAAACTTGCGGTATCGACGTTTCACAATGCCCGGCGAGCCTGGGAACTGGCAGTGGGGCCAGTTCTGAAAGTCATGCGCGGGCAGTAACTATGAGTTCGTCAGATCAGCCCTGGTGGCTGACCCTGCCGGTGGACTATCACCGTCTGCCTGTGGACACCCCGCTTGATCGCGAGCACCGTTTCAAGGTCGGTGTTTCGGCGGCAATGGACCATGTGCTGAAAAATGGTCTTGCCACCGGGGTGCTCGCCGCCATGGTCAACAATCTGCGCAAGCATCCACTGGCCGAACAGATCGGTGAAATGGATTTTTACCGCGACCTGGCCGATCGCGGTGATCCGTCACTGGTATTTATGCCACCAACCGATCAGGTGGCGATGCGCATCAGTCGGCCGAAAAAGCCGGCGCCGGGCATCGACAGCCGCACGTTACGTTTTGACAGCACCTTTGAAGCACTCAACCCGGCGTTGCGCGACCGTTGCGCCAGCCATCGCCGAAACCAGGTGGCTGAAGCGCGTCACTGGACCCATCCCGGCGGCCCGAGGCCGACGCTGGTTTTTCTGCACGGTTATTCGCTGGATGCTTACTGGATTAACAGCGCCATGTTTTCGCTGCGCTGGTTCTACGATCAGGGCTGGGATGTGCTGCTCTATACCTTGCCGTTCCACGGTAGCCGTCGTGAACGGTTCGACCCGTTTAGCGGCTTCGGTTTTTTCAGCCACGGTTTTGCCGAAACCAACGAAACCATGCTGCAGGCCATCCACGAAGTGCGTACCTTCATGCGCTATCTGCGTGAACTCGGCGTGCCGAGCATCGGTATCAGTGGCCTTAGCCTCGGCGGTTATCTGTCGGCGCTGATGGCGGTGGTGGAAAAAGATCTCGCTTTCGTCATGCCAAATGCGGCGGTGGTATCGCCTGCCGACATGCTGATGGAATGGGCGCCACTGCGCGAAGCTTTTCAGCGCGTGCTGCCCAAGGCCGGGCTTGACCTCACCGATATCCGCCATGCCACGGCAATTCATTGCCCACTGACCTGGCAGCCGCAAGTGCCAGCGGATCGCCTGCTAATTATCGCCGGTGCCGGCGACCGCTTTACCTCGCCACGCTATCAGCGCCTGCTGCACGAGCACTGGCCCGGCAGTCAGCTGCACTGGTTTCCGGGCAATCACATTATGCATTTGCAGCAAAGAGACTACTTGCGGTTGATGCGTACACTGATGCGCAAATCCCTGACCATTTAGCTGTTGCCGCTGTTCTTTGCGGTTCGAGCGCTGGTAATGATCATCGCAGGAGCCGCTGACCAGCCGCGAAATCTTTCGCTGGCGATCGACAGCTCCTGCGAACCGGAGCGATCAATCACCGCTTTCCCAAAACCGACGCAAGTAGCGCGCCGTCAACCCCGGCGCCTCGACCATCGGCAAATGGCCGATGCCTCGCAGTCGCTTCTCCTTGGCATGCGGGATCAATTGCTTGAAGGTATCGGCAC
>JBECKT010000022.1:0-6020 GCA_040235405.1 Alcanivoracaceae bacterium | reverse complement strand
GCCGCCGAACAGCAGGGAGGCATACAGGCAGCGCAGCGGATCCCAGCGCGCAAAAATGACCAGCGCCACCGCCATCAAACCCTGACCGCTTGACAGACCTTCGCTCCAGCCGCCCGGGTAATAAAGGGACAGAAAGGCGCCGCCGACACCGGCCAGGAAACCGCCTGCCATGGTGGCGAGCATGCGCACCCCGTTGACACTGAACCCCATCGCACGGGCAGCGTCGTCGCTTTCGCCGACGATACGGACAGCCAGGCCCCAACGGGTGCTGCGGAAGAACCAGGCCAGAGTCGGCGCCAGGAACACGCCGATGATGAAAAGCACATTGATTTCCAGCGCCGCCTGCAGCGCCGGATTGTGGCTCCAGCCGCCCAGGGACAAGGCCGGCAGATGCGGCGCGCTGGGCTGTATCAGCGGCTTGCCGATAAAGAAGGCCAGGCCGGTACCGAAAATCATCAGTGCGATACCCACGGCGATGTCGTTCACGCGCGGCTGCTGACACAGCAGGGCATGAACGAAGCCCAGTGCCACGCCGGCGGTACCGGCAGCCAGCACACCCAACCAGGGTGAGCCGCTGATCCAGGCCACGCCGTAGCCGGCCATGGCGCCCATGATCAGGGTGCCTTCGAGGCCGAGATTGATGCGGCCGCTTTTCTCGGTCAGGCATTCACCAAGGCTGACGAACAGAAAGGGCGTGCCCACCCGGATCGCACCACCCAGGACAGCGATGAGTACCGTCAGCCACTGACCCCCGTCATCGATCATGCTGTCCTCCCGCGGCGTTTGGCCAGGCGGTCAAACACGGCTTCGCTGGCCAGGATGAGAATGAAAATGATGCCCTGCAGCACCAGGCTGGTGGCGTCCGGCAGGCCGTGATCGCGCTGCATGAGGCCGCTGGCAGCGCGGATGCCGCCGAACAGAATCGCCATAGGGATGATGGCGAGCGGATGGTGGCGCGCGGCAAAGGCAATCAGGATGCCTTCGTAGCCATAACCGGCGTTGAGCGACGTGTTGGCGCGACCATGCACGGCGGCTACTTCCACCATCCCGGCGAGACCGGCGGCGGCGCCCCCCATCATGCACACGCCAAAAACAATGCGGCCCACCGGCAGGCCGGAGAGTTTGGCCGTGCGCACGTTGCCGCCCACCATATCAACCATGAAGCCGAACACCGTGCGCTTGTAGAGCACCCACAGGATCAGACAGGCGATCAGCCCGTAACCGAAGCCCCAGTGGATGGAAGTCTCACCCAGCACACCCAGCATATTGGTATCGCCGATGTGGTGGGTGGAAGGTTTGTTGAGGGTTGTCGGATCGCGTAGCGGCCCGATCACCAGAAAACTCAGAATGGCGATACTGATGTAGTTGAACAGCAGGGAACTGATGGTCTCGTTGACGTTGCGACTGTAGCGCAGCCAGCCGACCAGGCCGATCAGCAGGCCGCCGGTCAGCATGGCCGCCAGCGCCATGCCGGTCAGCGCGACCCATGGGCTCGCGTCGATCAGTAGCAACCCGGTCAGCGCAGCGGCCAAACCGCCTGACACCACCGCCCCTTCGCCGCCGATCACGATCAGCCCCAGACGTGCCGGCAGCGCGGTACACAGGGCAGTGAGCATGAGCGGGGCGGCGCTGGTCAGGGTGTTTTGCCATGAAAACCAGGTGCCGAAGGCGCCCCGGTAGATGGAGTGGTATACCTCCACCACATTCGCCCCGGCCAGGCCAACGAAGCCCCCGAATAAAATCAGGGACAGGGCCAGCGCGGTCAGGGGAACAAGAACTGGCGCAAGCGGCATCTGCATGCTTATCCCCTGGCGCTGCCGACCACGCCTTCGACCAGCCAGTCCATGCTTTCAAGCCAGATGTCGGTCTGCCCGTAGGATTTACCTTCGGGAATTACCTCCTTACCGGTGTTGTCCTTGATCGGCCCCTGATAGACAACGAAGTCGCCCTTCTCGAACCGGGCGCGTACCTTGTCGGCATGGGCTCGGGCCTCGGCACTGACCACCTTGCCATACGGCGAACTCTTGACCAGACCTTCCTTGAAACCGCCGCGGATCAGATTCGGGATTTTACTGCCCTCGGAGATCATGGTGGCGTAGTCGAGATAGACCTTGCTCCAGTTCCATTCGGCACCGGTCAGGAAGCCCCTGGGGGCCAGGTTGGACTGATCGGCGTGGTAGCCGCAGGAATAGATGCCGCGCTTCTCCGCCGTTTCCACCACCACCTTGGGACTGTCGACGTGGCAGGTCAGCACGTCCACACCCTGATCGATCAGGCTGTTGGCAGACTCGGCTTCCTTCACAGGATTTGACCAGCCGCCGGTGAACACCACCTGCACCCTGATTTCGGGATTGACGCTACGGGCCGCCATAGTGAAGTTGTTGATGTTGCGCAGCACCTGGGGAATCGGGATGGCGGCGATGTAGCCCAGCTTGCCGGTCTTGCTCATGTGGCCGGCGACAATGCCCGAGACATAGACCGCTTCGTCGATGTAGCCAAAGTAGCTACCCACGTTACCGGGGTGCTTGCTGGCGTCATAGAGTCCACCGCAATGCAGAAACATGACGTCAGGGTACTTCGGTGCAATCTTGAGAATGTGCGGATCGAAGTAGCCGAAGGACGTCGGGAACACCACCTGGGCGCCATCCAGATTGATCATGCTCTCCATCGCCTTTTGCACGGCGATGGTCTCCGGCACGTTTTCCTGATCCACGGCCTTGATCCAGGGCTGCCTGGCAATGGCCGACTTGCCTTCGAAATGCGCCTGATTGTAGCCGTAGTCGTCACGCGGGCCGACGTAGATGAAGCCCATCACCACTTTTTTGGCTGCGAGGGCCACTTCGCTGATGCCCAATCCCCCGGCCAAGATCCCAATTCCCGCTCCGGCCAGGGTTTTCAGCACCGTGCGGCGGCCCTGATCGACGGTTTTGCCTGCTTTTTTGTTCATTCCCTTTCTCCTCATGGTTGCCGTTACATGGTCCACTTGATCATCGCCTGCGGGATGTCCTCATCGACTCCCTTGACCCCGAACTTGCTGCGCCAGATCTGATATTCCACGCCCGCCTGCAGCGTGCCGGGCGCGCCGAACCAGTTGCCGATATCGATCAGCAGGCGCGGACCTGCCACCAGGTTGTCGGCCTTGGGCGCACTGCCGCCTTTTTCACCCCAGGCGTAATCGGCAAAACCTTCAAAAGCCAGCTTCTGCCCACCCAGCTGGATCGGCAGCAACCAGTCGATCGTGATCTGGGCGCCGGCATCGCTCTGTTCCAGCAGCCAGTCGCGTTCGCTTTCGCGGTAGTACAGGTTGATGTCGGCAAAGGCGAACCCGGGAAGATCCAGAGCAAGGCCGATGCCAAACAGGTAGGCGCGCACGGCATCGCCCATTTCCAGAGTGCCCGCCGCCAGCACGTCCTTCACAATGCCGAACGACATGTCCTTGCCACTGAGCTTGCCCAGACTCAGGCGCGGAGAAAATTCCGCGAAGTGGCTGGTCCCTTCCGAGGCCGGGTTGCTGACGTCGAGGAAGAAGAAGTTGTCGCCATATTTCCAGCCGTTGGCGTGCTCCACCGTCATGATAGCCATGGAGTTGTCACCCAGTTCGTAGCCATCGCCATACAGCAGCTGGACATTGGTAGTACTCCAATCCGCCGCCTTGCTGGTCGCGCTTGCGGACGCAAGCAACGACAGAACCAGAACCCGGGCGGCCGAGCGACAGCCCGACCGGGGCAAGGCTGCCGGGGCATGTGTGTGTTTGAGTTGCATGGTTTCTCCTCCTGGCATGTGGATAATCTCGATTTTGCGAAGCGCACATCGATATATACAACAAAGCATCCATCATGCCAGCCAGCCGCAAGGGCTGCGCCTCACGCAAAAAAATACGAGGAAAATGTATATTTTTCAGTTGTTTATTGGATTGCGAGGAATATAACGGGAGAGCTCAGACTCGGCACTGACACTAGAAGTCTGTGGGTTTTTATGGTGCGCACCTGACATTGGCGCACCCGGGCAGTGCGCGAATGCCATCAAGCGATCAGCCGCGTTTCGGTGGAAAGCTGTGGTTCTTGTTGATAGCCAGTTGCGTCAGGGTAATGGTTTTGACGAACTGCTCGACGTGCTGGATGTGGTCGCGCATCAGCGCCTGTGCTTCGGCAAGATCGCGACGCAGCAGGCTCTGACAGATCCGGTAATGATCGTCGTAGGTCTGGTCGATGCGTTCCGCCAGGGTAAATCCCAGTCGGCGGACAATGCGCAGATGGCGATTGACATCGGCCAGATAATTGCGCAACACCAGATTGCCGCCCCCCTCGGCCAGCGCAAGATGGAAGGTTTCATCGCGCGCCTCCATTTCCTCGGGATCATCGCTGCGGTCGACCTGCCGTGCGGGGTCCCAATCCGCAGCGAGTTCGCTCAGCGCGGTATCGCTCATGTGGGTGTTCGCCAGTTGCAGGGAGAGTTGTTCCAGCGTCTCCCGTACCCGGTAGTACTTGCCCAGATCCTCGATATCCAGGTTGCGGATAAAACAGCCCTGCTTGGGCAGTACGGTCAGATAGCCTTCGGCTTCGAGCCGCTGCAGCGCGCTGCGGATGGGAGTCCGGCTCACGCCGAAATATTCAGCCAGCTCCGTTTCCGTGACCCGACTGCCTGGATAGATCTCGAAATTGAGGATCATTTCCCGCAGGCGGGCATAGACGTCCTTCGCGCTCAATCGGGTTTCCGCCACTGGGCTCTCCTGCATAGGGTGTCCATGCAGCTCAGTCTGCACGGACGTGGTGAAAGCGGTCTATGTTAGCGGGATTGTGGCCGGACGCCAGCACGGCAAATTCCATTTTCATCGACTCGATGATGACCAGCGGGTCGCCCTGTTTGACGACGGCGCCGGCCCCCACTTCCACTTTCCATAGGTTGCCGGCGAGGTGACTGGCGCTTTCCGGCAGACCGCGGTCGCTGTCGGGCAGGTCTTGGAATGCTCAGATCACGGCCGGAATCGGCTTGACCGCTGGCGAGTCCGTTAGCGCTCGGCACTGAAGAAGGCCAAGGCGGGCAATATTGATCACCCTCTTTCGCATGGCAATGGTCTCGGAGACGTTTTCCCGGTCCACGGCCTTGACTCAGGGCTGCTCGGCGATGACTGATTTACCTTGGAAATGCGCCTGGTTGTAGCCGTAGTCGTCGCGCGGGCCGACGTAGTAGATGAAGAAGCCCCGCCATCACTTTTTTGGCTGCGGCTGCTACTTCGCTGATGCTGAGTCCCACGCAGGCCCGCATTCTCAGTGTGGTGCGGCGGTCCTGACCGACTGTTTTTCCTGCTTTTTTGTTCATTGCCTTTCTCCTCATGGTTACCGCTACATCGTCCACTTGACATCGCCTGAGAGATATCCTCACCGCCCCCCTCGACCGCGAAGTGGCTGGCGCCTTCCGAGACTGCGTTGGTATTGGTAGCACCCCATTTTGCTGCCTGACTCGCGGCGCTAACTGAAGTGAGCAGCAACAGGACCAGGACCTTCGATGCCTGTTGCCAGCGCGACTGGGGAAATTGCGCCGTTACGGGTGTTTGTTTGATATCCATGAGTGAGTTCTCCTAAAGTCTATGCGTTTAGTGTGTATTGATCGCAAAAGTGCACATCAATGGATGCAACAAAGCATACATCATGCCAGCGGCGCAAACTGCCGCTGCGATATCTATCAAAATTTTGATTTTGTTGGGTTTTTAGTTTGCCTGTGGCTCAGGCCGGATGATCTGGCAAGGATGCGAATGGGCTCACATGGTTGAAAGTTGCAGGCTTGTGATGCGCTGCCACCATCGGGCGCGCCAATCTGATGCGTCCAAGGCAGGATTGCGCTCGGGATATTCCTTCATGAGAAAGCTGTGCCTCTTGTGAATTCCCTGTTGCAAGACCAGCCTCAGTCGAAGGGCTGATAATAGCAGTCAGCGCTGATCGGTAATGACCCGGACATACCCTGGGGGCTACCATTTAGCCCATGGCAGCGCTGAAACTGATCACTTTTGATCTGGACAACAC
>JBECKT010000152.1:0-6462 GCA_040235405.1 Alcanivoracaceae bacterium | reverse complement strand
TGTGTGTACCCCTTATACCCCACACCCAAAACCCCGCCGCCAAACAAAAAGGCCGGATGCTTTCGCACCCGGCCTTTTTTTTTGCCACAAGGCACTACCAATCAGGCGAAGAACTCGCCCTTGGCAGCCTTGTCAGCGAGCAGCTTCGGTACAGCAAAACGATCGCCGTACTTGGCCTGCAGTTCATTGGCACGCTTGACGAAGCCGGCCAGTCCACCTTCGTACTGGTTGATGAACTGGATGACACCACCGGTCCAGGCCGGGAAACCGATACCGAAGATGGAACCGATATTGGCATCAGCTACCGCTTCGATAACACCCTCCTCAAAGCACTTCACCGCTTCGATGGCCTCGACGAACATCAGACGCTCCTTCATATCCTCGAAGGGAATCTGCTTGTCGCCGCCAAAGGCTTCTTGCAAGCCCGGCCAAAGGCTCTTCTTGCCGCCTTCAGGGTAATCATAGAAGCCCTTGCCATGGGCTTTGCCCGGACGGCCCAGATCCTCGACCATCTTCTTCATGACCTTCTCGGCGGGATGCTCCGGCATCTCCGGCTTGCCTTCGCGGCGTGCATCATCACGGGCCGCCTTGCCGATACGCAGCGCGGTTTCCATGTTGATCTCGTCGATCAGGTTCAGGGTGCCCACCGGGTAACCTGCCTGCATGGCCGCCTGCTCGATGGACTGAGGGCTCAGGCCTTCGCCCAGCATGGCGATACCTTCGTTGGCGAAGGTGCCGATCACGCGAGTAGTAAAGAAGCCACGCGCATCGTTGACCACGATTGGCGTCTTCTTGATCTGCTGGACGTAATCATAGGTCCTGGCCAGCGCTTCCGGGCTGGTCTGCTCACCACAGATGATTTCCACCAGCGGCATCTTGTCGACCGGGCTAAAGAAGTGGATGCCGATAAAATCTGCCTGGCGCTTGACGCCCTTGGCCAGGTTGGTGATCGGCAGCGACGAGGTGTTCGAGCCGAGTACCGCATCCGGCTTGACCACGCCCTCGATTTCCTGAAACACCTTGTGCTTCAGTTCAGTACTCTCGAAGACCGCTTCGATCACAAAATCGACGCCTTCAAAGTCCTTGGCGTCGGCGGTGGCAATGATGCGAGACAGAATTTCTTCTTTCTTCTCGGCCGTCATCTTGCCGCGCGATACTTCCTTGTCGAGCAACTTGCGCGAATAGTCCTTGCCCTTCTCCGCGTTTTCGGCAGATACGTCCTTGAGCACGGCAACGGAACCGGAGCGAGCGGTAACGTAGGCAATGCCCGCACCCATCATGCCGGCACCGAGGATGCCGACTTTCCCGGCTTTGAACTTCGGTACATCCTTCGGACGGCTGGCGCCGCCATTGATCGCCTGCAGGTTGAAGAAAAACGCAGTGATCATGTTCTTCGCCACCTGACTGACCACCAGCTCGACGAAGTAACGGCCTTCAATCTTCAAGGCGTTATCGAAATCCACCTGCGCGCCTTCCACCGCGGCCGACATGATTGCCAGCGGTGCCGGGTAATTGGCACCCTTGAGCTGCTTCTTCAGGTTGGCAGGAAACGCCGGCAGATTCATGGCAAACGCCGGGACTTTCGGGTCGCCGCCCGGAATCCTGTAGCCCTGCTTGTCCCACGGCTGCTTGGCACCCGGGTTGGCCTTGATCCACTCTTTGGCCTTGGCCAGCATGGCTTCGCGGGAATCAACCAGCTCATCAATCAGACCCACGGATTTGGCTTTATCGGCCTTCATCCGCTGCCCCTGCATCAGCACGTTCATCAGTGCATTCTGGATGCCGAGCATACGCACCACACGGGTAACACCGCCGCCGCCTGGCAGCAGGCCGAGGCTGACTTCCGGCAGGCCGAACTGGGCCGACTTGTCGTTGATGGCAATGCGATAATGGCACGCCAGCGCGATTTCCAGACCGCCGCCCAGCGCAGTGCCGTTCAGCGCAGCAACCACCGGCTTGCCCAGAGTTTCAATCACACGCAGCTGGCGCTTGATCTCGTCCACACCGGAGAGAAAAGTCGGCGCGTCTTCACGCCTGGCTTTCAGCAGGTCACGCAGATCGCCACCGGCAAAGAAGGTTTTCTTGGCCGAGGTGATGATCACGCCGGTAATACTGTCTTTCTCTTTTTCCAGACGCTCGACCACCGCAGCCATGGAACGACCATAGAGCTCGTTCATGGTGTTGGCGGACTGGTTCGGATCGTCCAGGATCAGGGTGACGATATTGTCGGCGTCCTGTTCCCAGCGAATAGCGGTTTGTTCAGTCATTTGTGTTTCTCCACAATCCTGTCAACGGGCTCAAAGACGCTCAATGATGGTGGCAATGCCCATGCCGCCACCGACACACAGGGTGCACAGGCCAAATTTCTTGTCCTGCCGCTCCAGCTCGTCGAGAACGATGCCGACGATCATGGCACCGGTGGCGCCAAGCGGGTGACCCATGGCAATGGAACCGCCGTTGACGTTGGTAATCTTGTGGGAGATACCCATGTCTTTCATGAAGCGCATGGCCACCGAAGCAAAAGCTTCGTTGATTTCCCACAGATCAATCTGCTCAGCCTTCATGCCGGCTTTGGCGAGCGCCTTGCGGGCAGCCGGCGCCGGGCCGGTGAGCATGATGGTCGGGTCTGCGCCGCTAATCGCCGTGGCGACAATGCGGGCACGCGGCTTCATACCGAAATCCTTACCGGCTTTCCCGTTGCCGATCAGAACCATGGAAGCGCCATCAACAATACCGGAGGAGTTGCCGGCGGTGTGGACGTGGTCGATCTTCTCGATCCAGTGATATTTCTGCAGCGCCACCGCATCAAAACCACCCATCTCGCCCATCATCGCGAACGACGACGGCAGAGTCGCCAGCTTGTCTGCCGTGGTTCCGGCACGGACATGCTCGTCCCGGTCAAGAATAGTCAGCAAACCAGTATGGTCCTTGACCGGCACCACCGACTTGCCGAAATAACCCTTGTCCCAGGCATTGGCTGCGCGGGCCTGTGATTCGGCAGCAAACTCGTCAACATCGCGACGGGAAAAGCCTTCGATGGTGGCAATCAGGTCGGCGCCGATGCCCTGCGGCACAAACCCGGTGCTGTAGTTGGTGACCGGATCCATTGCCCAGGCACCGCCGTCGGAGCCCATCGGAATGCGGCTCATGGATTCCACGCCACCGGCGAGAATCAGATCGTCCCAACCGGACGCCACTTTCTGCGCAGCAGTGTTAACTGCTTCCAGACCGGACGCGCAGAAACGGTTCATCTGGACACCGGCGACGGTATCGGGCAGACCGGCAGCCAGTGCCACGGTTTTGGCAATGCAGGCGCCCTGATCACCGACCGGTGAGACCACACCCAGCAGGATATCGTCGATCCGGTTCGGATCCATGTTCGGGAAGCGTGCCTTCAATTCATTGACCAGGCCCACGGACAGGTCAAGTGGCTTGACCGTGTGCAGGGAACCATCTTTCTTGCCCCGGCCACGCGGGGTACGGATCGCATCGTAAATATAGGCTTCGGTCATGGAGACGTATCCTCTCGCCTTTTCAACAGCTTGCAGAAACCGGCGGGTGCCGGAGGAGGCGCTAGCCTGCCTGAACCGCAGCAACAAGGACAATGACAGGAATGCTCAAAGCGCTGACCGGATTGCCCAGTAACGTCTGGCCCCGGGGGCCGTTGACCTGACGGGCCCATGGTTCTACCTTGCGGCCATCAACCAGGAGCTCACCATGAACCATGCGTTTGAAGTCGCCACCTCGCTGCTTGCGTCCGTCGCCGAACTGGGCCGCGGCGTCCGGATCACCAGCGCCAGCCGACAGCCGGAAGAGATGCTTGAACTGTATGACATGGAGGGCTGCCCGTTCTGCCGCGTGGTCCGGGAGGCGCTGACGGACCTCGACATTGACGTGATGGTCTATCCGTGCCCGAAGAACGGGATCCGCTTCCGGCCGCTGGCGGAGCGACTTGGTGGCAAGCAGCAGTTCCCGTTCCTGTTTGACCCCAACACCGATCAGACCATGTATGAGTCGGCGGATATCGTCGAATATCTGTATGCCACCTACGGTAGCGGTCCGGTGCCTCGACGCTGGCGAGTCAAGGGCATTCGCACGCCGGCATCCTTTGCCGCCTCGGCACTTCGAATGGGCCGCGGCGTTCACGCCGAAACCGGCAACCGGAATACTGAACAACCACTGGAGCTGTTCAGCTTTGAAGCCAGCCCGTTTGCACGACTGGTAAGAGAACGGCTGACCGAGCTGGAGCTGCCGCATATTGTCCGCCAGGTCGGTCGTGACAACGCCGCCGACTGGATGTTGCCGCCAATGCGTGAGCGGCTGATGCCCGATTACCAGCCGACCCAGCGCAATCGTCAGATCCTGATTCAACGTGCCGGACGGGTTGCCGTTCCGTATCTGATTGACCCGAACACCGGAGTTGAACTGTTCGAGTCAAAAACCATTCTGGATTATCTGGACCGCACCTACGCCTGAACAAACGCAGCAACAACAAGGCTCCTTCCGGTACCTTGTTGTTGCTGCAGATTGTTGCTGCAGACACTCAACGCGGCAACAAAGCCCCGGCATCGTCAAATACCGCCAAGCCGGCACGAGGGTCATCACTGGCATCCTCTGCACTGCCGACCCGGTCAAACGCACCGGCAACAGCGATCAGGCCATTCGCCGCCAGAACAGAACGGACCCCAGTCACCGCGCCCGGATTCCAGTCCAGTACCAGACCGGCAGCGTCAAACGCGGCGACACCCTGTCTGGCAAGCGCCGCGCCCACTTCAGTGAACTCGCCTGCCGCATAAATTGCAGTATCAGCGGAAAGCGAGGTTACCGCGGCATTTGTTTCGGGATTCCAGTCAAGCAGATTGCCAGCGCTATCAAATGCCGCCAGATAGGCCCGGGGCGTATCTGCCATGCCATTACCTGCATTAAGAAATGCGCCACCGACATAAATATCGCCGTTCAAAGACGTCAAAGATGCAACCTTTCCATCGGCACCGGGATTCCATGCCAGAAGTTCGCCGACGGAATCAAAGGCCGCCAGATTAAGCCGTCCTGTATCCACGGTACCGCGACCTGCGGCGGAGAAACTACCACCGGCATAAATGACACCGGACTCCATCAGCAATGCAGCAACGGAGCCATTACTAACCGGGTTCCAGCTCTGCATCAGGCCAGTAGTATCTGCTGCGGCAAGGCTTTTTCGGGGCAATGCACCCGCCGCGGAAAAGCTGCCGGCGAAATAGATCACTCCGCCATCTTCAACTAATGCCCTGACTTCTCCATCAGTTGACGGATTCCAGCCAGTCACTGCACCGCTCAGTCGGTCTACCGCGCCAAGAGACAGCCTCTTGGTATCGGCCGTCGGATTACCCAGCTGACTGAAAACCCCACCCAGATAAACCGTATCACCGGAAACATGCAACGCATATACCGGCGCATCAGTCGCCGGAGCCCAGGGAAGAAGCTCGCCATCCGGTGCGAATGCTGCGAGATTATTTCTCGCCGTCTGCGCCGCCACTCCGCTGAAATCGCCGGCCACCGCTACGACGCCATTTGCCATGGTGATATCCGCCACGGCACCCACCAGCCGCGGTCGCCATTCAAGCAGGTTGCCTCCTTCGTCAAACGCTGCCAACGACATTCTGCTCGCCTCGGCTTGGTTTACCCCGGTCGCCATGTCAAATTCACCACCAACATAAAGTAGCGAGCCCGCTATACCAAGAGCATGAACCACACCATCGACAGACACTGTCTGCGGCTGTAGCGAATTGTCATTAGCAAACGTCGCCAGCCCACTGCGAGGCTGGCCATCAACGGCATCAAAACGGCCGCCCACCAACAGATCATCGCCTCTTAAAGCCAGCGAATGGATTTCCTTATCCACCGGACCAGTGATCACCGGAGCAAAGTCCAGCAGCGTACCGTTCAGATCAAATGCTGCCAGCAGACTTCTGGGCGCCTGGCCGTCGTCAACCAGCACTTCCTCGAAGCTGCCAGCCACAACGACCCGATCACTCTCCACCAGAATGGCATTTACTACACCGCCAACCTTGCCGTCCCAGGGGAGTACTGCACCAAAGGATGCAGGTGCAACCGATATTTTTGCCACCCCGGCGCGCGCCATTCCTCCCGCCGCAGAAAAATCTCCAGCAACCCACATTGCCTGTGGGGTGAGAAAGACATCTCTTACAGGGCCGTTAACCGCAAGACTGAACCCCTCGAAAAGATTGCCATCCTCAAGAAATATCGCCAGATTGGATCTGGCGCCACTACCGTCCGGGCCTCCGGCATCGCTGAAATCACCCGCAACCACAACGGCGCCGCCTACGGATAGAAGTTTGTAAACCACTGCGTTGCCACCGCTGACAAAACCTGACCAGTCTGCAACCTGTCCTGCTGCATCCACCCGGGCAAGATTCTGGCGAGGTTCACCACCAACACGAGAGAACTTGCCACCGATATACC
>JBECKT010000114.1:0-4186 GCA_040235405.1 Alcanivoracaceae bacterium | reverse complement strand
TGGCGTTGAAAATACTGGTTCGCATCGCAGCGACACCAATAATGGAAATCATCACCAGAATCAGCAACGCCACCACCAGGGCGACACCACGTTGGGAATTCATTCGGCTGTTACGCTGCATAATGATCATTTCAGATATTCCCCCAAACATAGTTCCGGGCACGCACCGTGGTGGTAAACAGTCGCCTTACTGTCACGTCTTCCAGCGGCGGGTCGCCTGCTGTCAGCACCCGGTCCAGCACCAGAAGATCCTGCGCCGGAGCCAGGGAAGTTGGCAGGTTGCCCTGGGTTGCCCGGACCAATAGCGCAATGCGCACTGAAACAACCTGCGGATTCGGGAGGAAAGCCACTTCATCGACTCGCAGATAGTGCCCGGCAGCCGGGATACCATTGGCATCGGTGTCTATACCAATCTGTACCTGGAAGCTGTCCACCCCTTCCACCAACATCAGACCAAGGGTGGCAGCGTCAATACTGCCGGCACAAAAAAGCTGGTCATTGTCTGCTCCGCCGACCCAGTAGGTGTTGGCCACCAAAGTCGGCGGGGCACCAACAGGAATGCTGTCCCCCTCGCAGTCCATGTCACCCTCTTCCGCATGGAACGAGAATGTCAGCCGATCATTTCCAGCTCCCACAGCTCCACCATCCTGACTTGCTGGCACCACTACAGCTCCCACAACGGTATCATCAAGCAATAAGCCGGGATCAGGTCCCGCAACAGTCGGGTCTCGCAACCCCATCACGCGCAGGTCACGGGAAATATAATCGAGCGCAAAACGACCCTGCTCCTGCACGTCGGTCAGGCCCTGCTGCAACTGGAAGGTGCGCTGATTGGTGCTGAACAGCTGTACCGCTGCCAGTGTAATCAGGGTTCCAAGCGCCAGGGCAATCATCAGCTCGACAAGGGAAAATCCTCTCTGCTTCGACATCGTCAGGCTCCTCATGGCGCAGGCGTCCAGGCAACTATTTCGAGCAGCACGCAATCATCACCGGGCGGTGCACAAGTCGCCGGTGTCGTTTCATTCCAGCTCACTGTCACACAGACTGCCTCGGAAGCAGCGCACTCCTCTGCAAAGGCCTGCCCCGCCGGAAGCAGTAGTGCCGATTGCCAGCTGGCCTGAAAAATATCATTCTGCGCCATCTGGTTGGGCGTACAGGGCGCGAGCACACAGTCATCCCAACCATTTGGCTTCCCCGGTGCCGGATTTCTTTGAGACCAGTTGCCCGCTGTAACGTAAGCGGCCATGGCTTCAGGGTTAGCCGCAATTCGTTCGGACAGGTCCTGAGCAATCGCCATGGCCTGTGTACGGTAGTGCGCCTCTTCCGTACTGTTCAGGGCGCGAAGCTGTAAACCGGCATATCCGAGCAGGCCAATACTCATCACCAGCAGCGCGATCAGGATCTCGACCATCCCGACGCCGCGCTGATACAATTGTCGATTTACTCTGTTAGTAGCAATTAACACGCGAAATCCCCATTAGTCAGCCTGCCAAGCCTGTTCAAGCGGATAGTTCTGCCGGTCTCACCACTGCGACCGTCGCAAATGGTAAACACCGCTTCATTATCCACCGAGCCATTGACTCTGAATTCAATCGAATCCAGGCCACCGGTCTCTGCGATTTGCATTCCCTGGCGAACGGTAAAATCACGGTTGTTGGACGCCTGACCCCCTCCATAGGCAAGCCGCCAGCCCAAAGACCAGTCGGCCGGGTCAATCGCGGAAAAAGTCACCGGCACACGCAAACTGACCGCGTCCGCCCGGGCTGCGTTTATAGCTGAGGTAAGATCCATGGCAGTGCCTCGCATAGCCGCGTTGGCAGTCGACTCGCGGAATGAAGGCACAGCAATTACCAGAATGATCGCCAGAACCGCCATGGCGATCATGAGCTCCACCAGCGTTACCCCGGCCTGTCTGCGGGACTGCTTTGTATCTGTGAATATCAGCATTCTGACCTGTCCGGTTAATACCATGATGCGATGGTACGGTGGTGCAGCCTCCCCGTTAACGGGGGCCGGATGAGTGGCACTTTTTGTTAGCTGACTGGCAGGAATGGTCAGCCCGGGGGGGCGTCACGCAACCCGCGCGGCAGGGAAAAGCGGATATTTTCCTCGCGCCCGGCCAGCTCGGCCGGCTCCTTGCCACCGAGCTCGCGCAATCTGGCCACGACCTGACGCACCAGCTCCTCGGGGGCGCTGGCGCCGGCGGTGACGCCGACCCGCTTGCAGCCTTGCAGCCAGGCCGGATCAATCTCGTCCGGGCCATCGATCAGCCGGGCCGGAGTACCACAGCGCTCGGCCAGTTCGGCCAGACGGTTGGAATTGGAGCTGTTCGGCGAACCGACCACCAGCACCCGGTCGCATTCCAGCGCCAGCTGGCGCACTGCGTCCTGACGGTTGGTGGTGGCGTAGCAGATATCTTCCCGCTTCGGCCCAAGAATTTCCGGGAACTTGCGGCGAAGTGCGTCGATAATGCGGGCAGTGTCGTCAACCGACAGGGTTGTCTGGGTCACGAACGCCAGCTTGGAAGGGTCGCGCACGGTCAGGCTGACGACATCATCTTCGCCTTCGACCAGATACATCTCACCGCCATGGCTGCGGTCGTACTGACCCATGGTGCCCTCGACCTCGGGATGGCCCTGATGGCCGATCAGGATCGCCTCGCGGCCCTCGCGGGCATAGCGCACCACTTCCATATGCACCTTGGTGACCAGCGGACAGGTGGCGTCAAACACCTGCAGCTGGCGGCGGCGGGCCTCCTCCTGCACGGCGCGGGAAACACCGTGGGCAGAGAATATGACGATGGTGTCGTCGGGAATCTCGTCCAGCTCCTCGACAAACACGGCGCCGCGCTGCTTCAGATCGTCGACAACAAACTTGTTGTGCACCACTTCATGGCGCACATAGACCGGCGGGCCAAATGCAGTCAGCGCCCGGTTAACAATCTCGATGGCACGGTCGACCCCGGCACAGAAACCACGGGGATTGGCGAGACGGATTTCCATGTTCATACCTCGACGATGCCTCTAGGAGCGGCCGACCGGCCGCGATAATCGCGGCCGATCGGCCGCTGCTACAGGCGGATATTGACCGGCTGCTCGGGAACGTACTGCTCGACCGCCAGAATCTCGACCTCGAAGGTCAGATCCCGGCCGGCCAGCGGGTGATTGAAATCCACCGTCACCCAGTTGTCCTCGATCAGACTGATCACGCCGGGCAGTTCGGCCCCGGCAGCATCACGAAAGCTGACCACCACACCGGGGGCAAGCGTCATGCCGTCGGCAAATTCATCGGCACGAAACTGCTGGATGTTGTCCGGATTGTAGGCGCCAAAGCCTTTTTCTGCCTCAATGTAGACACTGCGCTGGTCGCCGGCTTTCAGGCCCAGTAATGCACGCTCGAAACCCGGCAGCAGGGATTCATCGCCCCAGACAAAGGCCGCCGGCGGACCACCATAGGTAGAGTCCATTTCCGTGCCATCCATCAGCCGCACGGCAAAATGCAGGGTGACACGGGTATCCGGACCGGCGCGCAAGGGTTCGCTCATACTCTCAGGCCTGCTTCTTGCTGACAAACATATCGACAATCAACAGTATCGCGCCCACCGTAATGGCGCTGTCGGCGAGATTGAACGCCGGAAAGTGGTAGCCGGCCCAGTGGAAATCAAGAAAATCCACCACATGCCCGAGCATGACCCTATCCCACAGATTGCCCATCGCGCCGCCGAGAATCAGCGCCAGCCCGAGCGCCACCAGCCGCTCGCCTTTCAGCTTGAGCAACCAGCCGATAATCACTACCGACGCAACCAGCGCAATGGCGGTAAAAAACCAGCGCTGCCAGCCGCCGGCATCCGCAAGAAAACTGAACGCCGCGCCGCTGTTATAGGCCAGGGTGATATTGAAGAACGGCAACACCTCGATGCGCTGATACAGGCTCAGCTGGCTGTCGGCCAGTGACTTGGTCCAAAGATCCAGCGCCAGCACCAGAAGGCTGAGCCACAGCCAGTGCAGATTACGATACTCAAGATCACGCCCTGACTGATGGTTACGCATAACGCCGCACTTCCCCGCCGCCATCAACATTATCAATGCAGCGACCGCACAACTCCGGATGCGAGGCATGGCTGCCGACATCTTCGCGATGGTGCCAGCAACGCGAGCACTTGCTGTGACCAGAAGCAATAATCGCC
>JBECKT010000044.1:0-15701 GCA_040235405.1 Alcanivoracaceae bacterium | reverse complement strand
GACCGCGCCAGAGGTGACAGTGCCCGTATCAGTGACGGTCGCTTCTGCGGCGGGCCAGACTACCCGGGAGGCAATTGCCAGCACCGGTGGCGTAGCATTTGTTTCACGCGACCCCTCCAGTACCTGGAATGTTGTCAACAACCAGAGCCTCGCTTCTACCGGAACCCTGGGCGGTAACTTCAGCAATTTTACTAACTTGGTGGCCGCTGATACCACGGTACGTCTGGCGCGAACAGACTCTGAGAGTTGCGGGACTGGGTGTCGGCGCCTGATTGCCCAGCTGCCCCCTGACACGGCGACTATTCAAACCAGAGCCAATGCCATTGCCAACTCCCTCGTGACCGGCGGCACCAACCCCACGATTGCGGTCAATGCCATCAATCTGGGCACTTCAAGGGTAGAGGGGTTGCTTGTCAATCATCTGAAGATCACCAGCCTGGGAGCCGGAAACTGATGAATGGCCTGCTCAAGTGCGTTCCGGCGGTAATGGTGCTTGTTATTTGCGGCACTGTTGCCGGCTTTGCTGCGGCCGAGCATCCTTCCGGCATGACCGCGCTGGAGGACAGTGATATGGCCTCGGTGACCGGTCGCGAGGGCATTGCACTGGATCTCGAGTTGCGCATCAACGCCGACAGCAACGGCACCCCCCTGGCCAGCATGGGAGGCTGTGCCGGCACCGGCAATGGCTGCATTCTGGCGCTGCAGTTCGCCAACCGTTTTGCCGGCGGTGGCGAGTGGCTGGTGCTCAAGGATTTCTACGGCGTCATGCGCCTGAACGATCTGCGTCTTGACGGCTCGCGCCTGCCGGCTGGCCCCAGTGCCTTCGCCAATCCGAAGCGCTTCGAAGACAAGGACGGCAACTGTCTGGTGGCAGCTTGTGACCCGAGTGGCTCGCTGGCCGCAATCTTTACCTACCCCGATAACCCCGGCTTCACGGCGGACGTTGAGTTGGCCCTGAACATAGGCCGGGCGGCGGTGCAATTTGGCGCCGAGGGCTTTTTGCCCTCTGCAGACACTGGCACTTCATTTGTCGGTGTGCGCGTTGGTGATACGCAAACGGGGACCGCCCGCATCGATATTAATGGTGGCCTGCAGCTGTATGGCTTCTAGGCCGAGGGCATGGCAATGATCAAGAGAAAACACATCAGAACTTCCCGGTCGGTCTTTGGCCTGTTGTGGATGCTGCCGGCTTTTTGTTACTCGGGCATGCAGGGGATGGAGGCGCTGACCGACAGTGACCTGGCCGAGGTGACCGGCCAGGCGCTTTTTGTCTCTGACCGGATTGCGGCAACAGGTGCCGGTACCGGGGCAACCCCGACAGATTTCACCTTCCATCGCATGGGGCTTGATGTCGAGCTGGCGTTGAATGCCAACATCGACAAGCTGCAACTCGGCTGCGGCGGCTTTAATGAATCCATTGCGGCAAACGCCTGTGATATTGATCTGGATTTCGTCCGTTTCATGGGGCGCAATGGCTCGCAGCCCGGCAACCCGGTGACCAGCGATTTCAAAATGCTAAGACCCTATATCGAACTGGCCATTATCAATGAAAACAGTCCCAGCCTGCGCGAAGTGGTCGGGGTCAAGATTGGTGCACAAAGTGTTGATGGCTTTCTTGGCGTCGGTCGTGACTATCTCAACACTAACGGTACCCCCAGCGGCCTGACCAACGCCGAGCATGGTGGGGTTTGTAATGCCACTGATGGTGCGGGAGCGCAGGCCTGCCATTCCGGCATTAACCGCATTTCCGGGTCTTTGGGGGCGGAACTGTCTGCGCAAGTGCCGCTTACGGTCGAGCTGGCCTTTATTACCCTTGCTAACGAAACGGTGTGTTTGGGGAACACTTCATTTACCAATGATGTCTGCGGCGCCGGCGATGAGTTTTTTACCACTATCACTGGCACTCGATTGGCCACTCTCGACCTGCAATCCATTCCACTCCAGCTTAGCGGCGGGTTGATATCTACTATTGGTATTGATGAGGGCTACGCCTGGATTACCGAAAGCCTGCGCTTTGTCCACGGTTTTTCTCTTGAGGACACCAGCGATTTTTTCATTTCCTTTCAGCGCCAGCGGGTGGCCTTTCCCACCTATGATAAAACCGGGTTTTCCACCACCGCCAATGCCGGTTGGTGGATGAATGTGCCGAGTGTAAAGATTCTCGATATGCTGGCCCCCCGATTAACGCTGGGTGTTGCCGAGCTCTTGCCGGCACTTCTGCAGCCGGGGGCCAGTCTGCAAAACATTGAATTGGGGCAGCGAGCAGTTTCAAACTGCTTTGGCGGCCTGCAATTTTGCTGATCAGGATGCGAGCCATGTCATTTTTGCGGCCAACAAAGAGCTCAGGGTTCACTGTCTCAAGAACCTGCGTGGCGGTGGTTGCCGCGTTCATCATGCAGTCGCTTGGCGCCATGCAGGCTCTGGATGAAGCAGAGCTCTCTGAAGTAAGCGGCCAGGATGGCATTACCCTTGCCCTGGCGGGCAATCAGGCGCAGCTGGGCAGCCTCCTGTTGCAGACAGATGCCGGCACCGCACTGGAAAGTAATCTGGCGTTTGAGGGAGTCACTTTGAGTGGGGTTGGCGCCACCGGTATTCCCGGCGGCGGGTTTATTCTGACCACCACCGTTGATGTCGGCGCGGATGGCGCGGTCCCGGCCATGGCGGTAAACGTCACCTTGCCGGATGTGCGCCTCGCCGTGGATGCAATGAAGGTCAATAGCGATCCTGCTGACCCGCGCTCGTTCGGGGCTTTGGCCATTGATGGCAGCGCGGCAATGAATTTCGTCAATTTCAAAGGGCTGTTCGATATTGACGGATCCCGGGCGACCCTGTCCGGATCGATTACCGATGGCCGGATTTTCTATCGTCAGCTCTGGCATGAGCATCCCTACCTGATCTTCAACAATCTTCAGGCTCTGTGGAATATGCGCGATGCCACCATCGGAATAGCAGATCTCGCCAGTGATCCGTTTTCCATGGGGCCCGGGCTGCTGCAGGCAGCTGACAGAATCGATTTGCGGCTTGAGGCGGATTGGCAATACAAGTTTCCGGACGGCATGGGAGAGCAACCCTTTACGGTAACCGGCAACGAACTGCCCATGCTCCGTTTCGGCTGGAGTGGTGCAGTGCGCGATGCCTCGCTGGTTTGGCGTGCAGGCGGGGCCTGGACAGGAAATAATTATGCCGCCCCTTCCGAAGGGCTGGCATTCAGCTCGCGATGGAATTACATGACCAATGCTCAGGCGACCGCGCTGGGTGAGCCGGAGTCCGAGTTTCGCTGGGTGTTTGGCGAGGCCGGAGGCGGTGTGCAATTCGAGCTCAGCGACTGGGCTCCGCTGGGTAACAATCCCTATGCGTTCAATTTTCCGTTGATTGCAATTGACGCGCTAAATCCGGCCCAGGCTTTGGGCGGGCTGTGTTTCGGCGCACCTAATGCCGGGCCGCTGTCTGCGGGTGTTGCCTGTACCGGTACCGGGCGCGAACTGGTGAACCTCAATGCGGGCCACGTTGCTGCGTTTGATCGGCAAACCTATGGTGTCGGTGGCAGCGCCAGGACAGATGCGCACGGTCTGGGAGTGGTAGTTCGTGACGGCAATTTGCTGGCTAATTCCAATCAGCTCAAGCTTGTCGAGGGCGGCATTATTACGCGCGAGTTTGACTGGGGCCTGATTTACACGCTTGCCAATGTAGACGCTAATATTTTTGTTTATCCCGGCGGCAACCCATCTGATGACACTCAATTTGGTGGTGGCGGAAACAGTCTGGACAGTGGTTTGATTGTTGATTTGCTGCTGATGTCACAGAGCTTCGATGGCACGGATAATCAGGGCGTAAACTGGAATCAGGGTTCCCACTTCATGCTGGCCGATACCGCGTTCGAAGGAACCGGGGTGGGGATCGGCTTTCTCAGCAGCAGCGTGCTGCTGGGTGCCAATGATGCCCGCGTCTGGATCAAGCCGCAGTGGAACCCGGCGGATTTCTATGAGGGAGGTCTCGATGTTCTGGCACCGCAGGCCCGGATCGGTTTTCGCGGCATATTCGGCGGCGCCACCTTGCCCTCGGCAACCGAGTTTATTGAGGGGGCATTTCTGGATATGAATCTTGAGGGCCTGTTGAATCTGAGGCTGTCCCCGTCCGACCCGGCAGCCACGATTGCGGCGAACGGCGGTGCCAATTTCCTCGGTTTCAGTTTGGCCGCCCGTCTGGGTGACCTGAGTCAGCCGGCATTCGGCATGTCGGCGGGCGCAGGCACGCTGGCCAGTGGCGAAGGCTCCTATATTGCCATTGCCGAACCGTCCCGCAAGGATGTTGAAATCCGGCTCGGTGATATTCGCGGTGATATTGCTCTGGTCAATGGCGTCAGTGACCTGCGTGGTGAAAATGAAGAGGCGCCCGGCTCCCGCCCGGCTCTGGTGATCAGCACTGATATCCTGCTTGGCGAAACCGCATTGCCAAGATTGCAGGACGCCGTTATCGGCCATACGTTGCCGGGCGGCGCGGCGGCGCAGCCATTCCTTGTCAACAACGTTTCTTTCAGCGGCAATACGCTTGGTCGAATTGCGGTGCCCAGTGGGCACTGGGGGGCAACATTGACGCTCAAGCCGCAGTTGTGATCGGGCGCAATGTAAAGGCCTGCTGAATAGCGGCCTTCGCGGCCGTTTTTGGTCAGATCTGCACTATTCTTATGATTGCGTTTTGGCATTTCGCGTGTCCTCGAAGTGGTGTCAGAAAATGGTTATGCGCTGGCCAGGTTCGGTTCTACTGGTGACTGCGTTGCTGCTGGTTTCCTGCGGCGGCGGCTCTGGTTCTGCCGGACAGTCTCCGCAGGATGTGGCGCTTGCATCTGTTATCGGCTCGCTGGGCCTTCAGGGGGCTCCGGACATCGCGGTGCCGGTTCCTTCCGCAGATGATCCACTTGTCGGCCTCGGCAGGGCACTTTTCTTCTCACGGCAATTAAGTGGCGATCGTGATGTCGCGTGCGCCAGCTGTCACCATCCATTGCTGGGTGGTGGTGACGGCTTGTCCCTGCCAATCGGTGTTGCCTCGGTGGATCCGCAAAGGTTGGGGCCGGGCAGGCAAATCGACCTCAGTCGCGATGGCGACCCCAAGGCGGCTTCTGTTGGCGGGCCCAATGTGCCCCGTAATGCCCAGACAATTTTCAATGCCGCGCTCTACCAAAGGGCGTTGTTTCATGACGGGCGCCTGTTCGTTCTCGGTGTTGACTCTGAAACCGGAGAGCAGCTTATCCGGACCCCGGAAAGTCTGCTGCGGCGCTTGCCGGATCTTTCTGCGCATGGCGATCTTCTGGCGGTGCAGGCCAGATTTCCGGTTGCCAGTTTCAGCGAGATGAGAGGATTTGGTGAGTTCTACTCACTTTCTGCAGAGGAGCTTCGCAATCGTATAGCGGAGCGCCTTCGCGCTCCCGAGGCGGCGTGGATTGAAAAGTTTCAAACAGCCTATGGCGATGGGGTTGACGATTCTGTGGAGGGGCTCATTAACTATGACACCATAGCTGTGGCCCTATCCGCCTATCAGGCCAGCCAGACTTTTATTAACACACCCTGGTCTGCTTATGTCGGCGGTGACAAAAAAGCCATTACTGAGCAGCAGAAAAGGGGGGCGTTACTCTTTTTTAATGATTTGGAGCAGGGCGGGTATGGGTGCGCGTCCTGTCATTCGGGCGACCATTTTACTGATGAGGGGTTTCATGTCGCTGCATTTCCCCAGCTTGGACGGGGTAAACGAACGGATGATGATGATCCGGGGCTATACCTCGTTACTCAGAAAGAAGATGACAAGTATCGCTTCAGAACACCGAGCCTCCTGAATGTCTCCGTGACCTCTCCCTATGGTCATTCGGGAGCGTTTGATTCTCTTGAAGAGGTTATTCGTTATCACGTCAACCCTGATCAGGGTTATTTCAGCTATGACTTCAGCTTTCAGGGATTGTTGCAGTTTTCAGCGCTCGGGCAGACCCCATATCCAATGGCTCAAAGCCTGACGGGGCGGGCGTTGTCGAGGGTGTCTCCAATGCTGCCTCATCGGTCGGCTCCGGATCAGGATGTTCTGGACATGTCGGCTTTCCTGCATAGTCTGACAGATCCATGTACACAGGATCCGGCCTGTCTCGCGCGATGGCTTCCCCGCGAGGCGGATAACGTTGATGGCATGATCTTGCAGGTGGTGCTTTCGACCGACCCGACCGATCCGACCGATCCGGTTTTGCTTGCACCTATAACCGGTTACACACTCTGTGCGGATCGTGTGCGTAGCAGCGCTGATTCGATATCCGAGTCTGTTTTTGTCGAGCGTAGCCTGGAGCTCGGTATTGAACATGAACATCGATTGCCCGATTCCGTATGGAATAGCGGCTACGAAGCCCTCGAGGCGGCGCTTCTTGCCGGCTCCGTGGCGATTGGCAATATACGCGGAGATTGCTGGGCAGATATGATTTTCTCATCCGGGAAAGTTGGCGACGCGCAGTTGGAATTTTACCGTAACCTCTCGGGCGAAAGCTTCGAAAGGTCCGGGATTTATATTGACCATATCAGCAGTCCGGTTGTGGCCATCGGGCTGGCGGATCTGGATGGCGATTATCGACTTGATATTGTTACCGGGAACTTTTTATCAGGTAATCTCAACGTATTTTCTGGTGACGGCTCGCTTCGTCAGTCCATTGCTATGTCCAAGTCGACATTCGGCCTGGCATTTGCTGACTATTCCGGTGACGGATGGCTTGATGCGTTTGCTGCGCACTGGGACATTGGTTCACGCCCTGGTCAAGCCCCTGCGATGATGAAGAATATTGGCTATTCTCCTTTCGTCGCGGCCACCGGTTCACTTTACCCTGCCGATTCTGAGGCCGGCACAACCGGAGCCAATCTGTCACAGAACTTCAATTTTTCTCCGGGGTTTGTTGATCTCAACAATGATGGATTCCTGGATATTCTTATCGCATCCGATTTCGGCACCAGTGAGGTTGCGGTCAATAATGGTGCCCAGAGCTTTTCTGTAGTTACAGACCGTACCGTGATTAATGACGAGAATGGAATGGGCTCGGCAATTGCGGATTTTGATAATGACGGGTACTGGGACTGGTTCGTCAGTTCTATTCATGGTCCGGATGATGATAGGGACTGGCCCTGGGGCTATACAGGGAACAGGCTTTATAAGGGCACGGGGGTCAATGGCCAGTTCAGCAATGGCTATTTCTCCGGCATGGAAGATGCGCGTTGGGCCTGGGGTCCGTGTGCCGCTGATTTTAACAATGATGGACTGGTCGATATCTTCGTCGAGAATGGTTATGGAGGTGTGCCTGAGGCCGCCCGCGACGACATTGAAGCAGAGATACTGGCAATAATCGATAATATGCTGAGTGATTATCAGAGTGACAGGCCCCGTGTGTATATCAATCAGGGGGGTGGGTTATTTGAGGATCAGGCAGAGAGCTGGGGTATAGATGGCATGACCAATGGGCGGGGTGTGGCCTGCTTTGACTACGATCGTGACGGGGATGTCGATGTTGTCGTTGCCCAGAATATTGGTCCCGCCTTGTTTTTCGAGAACAAGGTCTCCGGACTCGGTGCTAACGGATTCTTGTCTGTCAAACTTCTTGCCCCGCCACCGAACACCTTTGCGATTGGTTCGGTAATCAGTTTGACCACTAATGGCACCACGCAAATGCGTCAAGTCAGTGCGAACAGCAATTATCTCGGCCAGAATCCGCTGGAGGTTCATTTTGGCGTCGGCTCCTCTGAGCAGATTGATGAACTTGCAATTCGATGGCCTGACGGGCAGCTGCAAAGCTACAGCAATGTGCCGGTGAATCGCTTTATGGTTCTTTTGCACCCCGATATGGACCCGTTAAGGGAGCGCGGCAGGGACGGCATAGACGCCGCAATTGATCGAATTTCCGGCTATTTTTCCGCTAATGTTGAAACCCTGGATGTTGACTCTCTTGTTCTGGTCATGATGATGCAGCGTATGTTTGACTTTGATCCGGGCTTTAGCCCGTTGCAATGGTTTGCTCAGCTATACCAGGAAGCGATTGCAGCGAACGACCAGTCCAGGTTGGCGGCACTCGATGCGTATCGTCGAATATTTGACTCTACCTATGTTCCGGATAGTTCTGTCTTTTCGGGCCTTGAGGGTGTGGATGTTCTGACTATGCCTGCGCTGTATTGCCAGGCAGTGCCGCTTCCGGAGAATTATGCCGACCTATTCCGGAGCCATGTCGAGCAGGGTGGTTATTATCTTACGCATGCATTGCTCGCTTATATCTGGATCGTAGAAAATGAATGCGCCCATTCGTTGCCGCCAGCCGAGCTGGAGGAGACTGTCAGGCTGGTACTTGATCTGGTGCCAAAGACGGGCAATGAGCTGGATGATCTGCAAATCGAGGCGTTGGCCTTTTTGATGACTGCAGGCAGGTATGATCTTGTTCGTGCTGATCGGATTGATGCTCTGTTGGCGTCTCAGAGAGAAGATGGTGGCTGGGCAGCCCATCCGGCAATAGATTCATCTAATGGCCACTCAACGGCATCGGCGCTATGGGCGCTGCTTTACGCGGCTAATTTCAATAAGGTTTATCCGCCGGTTATTCATTAGTCGCGCATTAACTTTCCGGCTTGCCCACGGAAAGTCGAGGCTCTTCGTGGTCAGTTGGCCCGTGCACGGAGCACAGTTATTGCAGCCGCCGCTTGAGCCCTTTCGCCGCCAGAATACGGGTGGAGATCTCTTCGATCGACATGTCCGTGGCATCCATAAACGGGATGCTGTGCTTGTTGTAAATCGCTTCCAGTGCCCGTACTTCCATCTCGCACTGCCGGGGCGAGGCATAACGGCTGCCGGCCTTGCGCTCGTTCCGAATTGCCATCAATCGATCCGGATTGATGGTCAGGCCGAACAGCTTGTCCTTGTGCGGCACCAGACATTCCGGCAAGCGCAAATCGTCAAAATCATCTTCGGTCAGCGGGTAGTTGGCGGTGTACAGGCCGAACTGCAGGGCCAGATACAGGCTGGTCGGCGTTTTGCCGCTGCGTGATACGCCGATCAGGATGACATCGGCCTGGTGGTAATGGCGGGTGCGGGCACCGTCATCGTTATCCAGGGCAAAATGCACCGCATCGATACGAATGCGATAGGCCTCGTGGTCGCGAATGGAATGGCTCTGGCCGATGGTATGGCTGGAGCGAACACCGAGCTCCTGTTCCAGCGGGCCGAGAAAAGCCGCAAACATGTCCAGCACCAGAGCATTGCAGCGCGCCAGGATTTCCCGGTGCTCGTCATTGATCAGTGTCGAGAACACAATCGGTGTGGTGCCATCCTGTTCGGCGGCAAGGTTGATTCGCTGCACTACATCGTGGGTGGTTTCATTGCTGATTACGTAGGGCAGGGTGACCTGATCGAACTTGATACCGCCGAACTGGCTGAGCATGGAGTGGCCCAGGGTTTCCGCAGTAATACCGGTGCCGTCAGACACATAGAAGGCAGTGCGTTTCATGCAAGCAAAATCCTGTTAACGGGAGGCGACAGCATCCTCGTCAGCATAGCGGCTGGCAAACTGGCGGCGATAGGTGGGCAGCAGTTCATTGATCTTTTTGACGTAGCCTTGCGTTTCCCGGAACGGCGGGATGCCGCCGTGACGACGGACATTGCCTTCGCCGGCGTTGTAGGCGGCCAGCACCAGGTCAGTGGAATCAAATTTGCCACCCAGATACTGCAGGAACTGGCTGCCGCCCATGACGTTCTGGTAGGGATTGAACGGGTCATCAACACGCAGGAAAGCAGCGGTTTCCGGCATCAACTGCATCAGGCCCTGGGCGCCGACCCGGGAAACGGCGCGATGATTGAACAGCGACTCGGCGTGAATCACCGCCTTGATCAGGGCAGGTTCAAGGCCAAAGCGCAGGGAGGCGGTTTCGATATAGCTGTCGTAGCGGTCACGACGTTCCGGTGTCAGCGGCCCGACCTTTTCTTCCCAGCCCTTGCGCACGGACAGCAGGACGTGTTCGCGTGATACCTGATCCGTTGCCCGATCAGTAAACAGCACGCCGCCGCCGGGTTGGCGGTACTGGTAGATGGTGTCGGCTGTAACCATTCCGCAGAGCAGGCTGGCCAGTAGTAACAGGTATTTCATCGCTTCCCCATGCAGAGCGAACCCCTCGCCCGTATCCCGTGCAGGAGCCGTCGACCGACGGCGAAAACCTCTACTCTGTAGGAGCCGTCGATCGACGGCGAAAGCCTTCGCGGCTGGTCAGCCGCTCCTACACATCAGCCGCTCCGCCATCAGGAGGTCGGTCTGCCATCATAGCGGATCTTTGCTGATCCGCCACCTCTGTGGCCGGCCGCTTGTGCTCCGCAGACGACAGCTCGTCGACCTGCGTGCGCCATCCCCGACCAGTAAACAGGTTGTCTCTGTCGCAGCGCTCCGGTAATTTGGCGTCGAGTCTGATTGCTCCGAGTGGTAGACCCGATGACAACAAAGACAACAAAACAGCAGGCTGATGCGGCGCTAGCGCCACTGGCCGGACTGTCCCGCCGTAAACTCCTGAAAGCCGCGCTCTGGGCCAGCGCCGGCACTGCCGCGGTTGTAGCCGGTGGTTTCGCCTGGCTGCGCCGGTCACCGCTGGATGATGTAGCAGTCCCGGAGGGTCTCAAGCACCTGTCCGCTTCCGAATACCACCTGTTTCATCGGGCCATCGAGGTGCTGTTGCCGACCGATGGCACAACGCTGACGCCGGTCGAGCAGATCCCGGTGATTACCAATATTGACCGGTTTATTGGGCTGGTGGAGCCGGCCATTCGGGAGGAACTCGGGATCGCCCTGGCCCTGTTTGATAACGCTGCGGTGTTCTCCGGCCTGCACGGCAAGCGCTTTGTCGATCTGGATGACGAATCGGCGCGGCAGTATTTCGATACCTGGTCCGCCGGCAACACCCTGCAGCGCACGCTGTCCTCCGTGGTGAAGAAATTTGTCTATTTATCCTATTGGCGCGATCCGGCCACCTGGCCGCCGGTGCAGTTCGATGGTGCCGTGTCCGATCGCTGGGGCATCCCGTCGCTGGGCAATACCCCGTTACCCGATGAATCCGCGGAGGTGACGGCATGAGCCGCATTGATACCGTAAATGCCGTGCCGGCCCAGGGTCTGAATCTGGTCCAGGCCAGTGATGTGACCGCTGGCGAATTAACGCTGCGCGCCGATGCGGTGGTGATCGGCTCCGGCGCCGGCGGTGCCGTGGCCGCCTACGAGCTGGCTCGCAAGGGTCTCGATGTGCTGATTCTGGAAGCTGGCCCGTATATTCCCTCCAGTGAATTCTCCGAGGACTTCAGCGACAGTCTTGAGCGCCTGTATCAGGACCACGGCGGCCAGACCAACAAGGATGGCGATCTGCTGCTGTTGCAGGGTCGCTGTGTCGGCGGCTCGACGGTGGTCAACGCCTGCCTGGCGTTTCGTACCCCGGATTTTATTCTTGAGGAGTGGGGCGAGAAATTCGGCCTGACCAATCTCAGCCCGGAAGCCATGCAGCCCTGGTTCGAGCGGGTTGAAAAGCATCTTTCCATCGACGCAAACGGCGAGCACGAAATCGCCATGCACAGCCAGCTGGTGCGTGCCGGCGCCCGCAAGCTGGGCTGGTCGGTGAAACCGTTGAAGCGCAATATTCGCGAATGCGCCCTGACCGGCCATTGTGTATCCGGCTGCAAGACCGATCGCAAGCAATCCATGCTGGTGACCTATCTGCCCTGGGCTATGGCCCACGGTGCCCGTTTGCACAGTGATACCCGGGTGACCCGGATTCTGGAAAGCGGTGGCCGGGCGGTCGGCGTCAAGGCGGAGGTGGTTGGCCATGACGGCATCAAGGTTGCCGATATGCATGTCGATGCCGGCATCGTTGTGCTGGCCGCCGGCGCGGTGCAGTCGCCGTTGCTGCTGCTGAATAGCGGGTTGGCCAACGGTTCCGGTCAGGTCGGCAAGAACTTTGCCTGCCACCCGTCCATGTATGTGGCGGCGAAATATCCGCATGAGGTGTTTCCCTGGCGCGGCGCGCTGCTCGGCGTGTATGTCGACGAATTCCTGACCCCGGAGAAGGGCGGCTTCATTCTTGAGGCCGGCGGTCTTGGAGCGGTGGAAATGTGTCTGGTGAACGAGCCCGGTACCGGCAAGCCGTTCCTGCAGTTCATGGAAGAGGCACGCTTCAATAGTGGCATCGTCACCCTGATCCATGATCACAATGTTGGCGAGATTCGCTGGGAAAAAGGCCGCAAGGTGGTCGACTACAAGGTGGCGGACAGCGACTTCCCGTCGATGCTGGCCGCGCTCAAGGCCAGCGCCGAGATCCATTTTGCGGCCGGCGCCGAAAAGGTGTTTGTGCCAAGTATCGAGAAGCTGGAAATCCACAGTGTCGACGAGATCGACGCTGTGCTGGCCAGGCTGGAGAATAAACCGCAGCGGCTGCGGCTGGTGTCCTATCACCCGCAGGGCACCCTGCGCATGGGTGCCGACCCGGCCAGCTCTGTGGTGGCACCGCATGGCGAGACCCACGACGTCAAGGGCCTGTATGTTACCGACGCCAGCCTGTTACCGACCTCGATCATCGTCAACCCGCAGGTTACCGTGTACGCTCTGGCCAGTTATATCAGCTCGGAGATCCTGAAACGCACCCCCTCGTAGCACCCGTCGTAGTAGCACCCCCTCGTAGGAGCGGCCGATCGGCCGCGAAAAGGCCTCGCCGTCGATCGACGGCTCCTACGCAAGACCGCGCCCCTACGCAAGACCGCACCCCTCGTAGGAGCGGCCGATCGGCCGCGAAAAGCCTTCGCCGTCGGTCGATGGCTCCTGCGCAAGACCCGGGATGGCCGGCCCTGCATTGGGGCGGGGGTTTATTACCTCGGGTGCTTTCGCTAGACTCCGGACATTGCATAACAATAACGAGGAGCCAGAAGGCTCCCGGAGCAGGGTAAATGACCTGGAATCATGACATTCCACCCGCACTGTCGGGCGGTTTTGAACCGCTGTCTCGCCGCAGTCTGTTACGTCTCACCGCCGTGTCCGGTCTGGCCCTGACCACCGGGTGCGCCCGCATGTTCGGCCGCCGCGAGGCACCGGAAGCGCTGACCTACCTCAACATGACCGAAGACGAAGTCCGGGTGGTGACCAAATTTACCCGCGCTGTGCTGCCGACAGCGCGCCACGGTCTGCCGGATTGTATCGACGAAATCCCCACCATCAAGAATATGGACATCATGGTCGGCAAGATGGCGCCGACCCAGCGCGAACTGCTGGCGCTGGGCCTGTGGGTGTATGAATACCGGCCCATGGCCAGTTTCAAGTTCAGTCGCTTCAGCAAGCTCAGCGACGAGAAGGCCCACGCTTATGTCGTTGCGATGCAGGAAGGGGCGTTTTTCGAACGCGGTCTGACCACCAGCCTGAAGGCGCTGGTCACCCTGAATTACTGGCGCGACTCACGCACCTGGCAGGCTCTGGATTACTGGGGCCCGGTCACTGAGCGCTGGGGCGTGCGTCGCCTTGGCAATGCCCCCCTGCCCATGGCCTGAGCCCGGAGAAACACATGCGTCCGATCAATATGAGGCGTGAAGGTGTCGCCGTGACCCAGGCGAAGGATGTCGCCCGGGACCCGACGCTTGGCCGTCAGTTCAGTATCCAGGCCGATGTTGTTATCGTCGGCTCCGGTGCCGGTGGTGCGGTCATGGCCTACGAGCTGGCCAAGGCCGGCCGCAAGGTGCTGGTGCTGGAATCCGGCCGTTACTGGCCGAGCGCCGAGTTCACCGAGAACCTTGGTGACACCCTCACCAAGGTCTACCGCGATCAGGCCGCCCAGGCCAACACCACCGCCGACGCGCTGTTTCTCGAAGGTAACTGCGTTGGCGGTTCCACCGTGATCAGCGCCTGCGTGATGCAGCGTCCCGGTGATGAAGTGTTCCGGAAGTGGTCCGACGAACTCGGTTTGAAAGGGCTCGGACCGCGTGAGCTGGACCCGTATTTCGAGCAGGTGGAAGGCTGGCTGCACGTTCACACCAATGAAGCCCACGAAGTGAATGCCACCGCACACAAGGTGATTCAGGGCTGCGAGCGGATGGGCTACAGCTGGCGTCCGGTATCACGCAACGTCAAGAACTGTGCGCTTACCGGCCACTGTCTGGCCGGCTGCCCGTCGGACCGGAAAATGTCAGCGCTGGTCACGCACTTGCCGTGGGCCGCAGCTTATGGCGCGCGGATTTTTTCCGATACCGAAGTCAGCCGGGTGTTGATGCGCAATGGCCGTGCCACCGGCGTTGAGGCAGTGATTCGTGATCCGGACACCGGCACAGTGGTGTCGAATGTACGGGTCGACGCGCAGGTGGTGGTGCTGGCCGCTGGCGCCATTCATACCCCGCTGATTCTGCAGCGCAGCCAGGCACCGGACCGCGGCGGCAATATTGGCCGCAATATGGCGGTGCAACCCTTTACCCAGATTCTCGCCACCTTCAAGGAAGACCTGTACGGCTTCCAGGGCGCGTTGGTCGGTGTCGAGGTGGATGAATTCCTCAAGTCCGACGGCTTTACTTTCTACTCGGCGCTGGCCGAGCCGGAACAGTTGATGGCCACCGGGGAACAGGAAGCCGGCGACGAACATATCAACTTCATGAAATCGTTCAAGCGCATGGCCGGTCTCAATGCTTTTGCCATCGACAAGGGCGAAGGCCAGGTGATCTGGGAAGGCGATCACCTGAGCGGCCGCAAGGTCATCAAATGGAGTCCGTCACGGGAAGACTTCGAGCGGATTACCCGTGCCACGGCGATTGCTGCGCGGATCTTCTTCTCTGCCGGCGCCGACCGGGTATGGCTGCCGACATTCCAGAAAATGCATGCCAAAAACGTGTTCGAGCTGGATGAAATGCTGGCCCGGGTCAACTACGGCATCAACGGCATCTATTCCTACCGGATGAACAGCTTTACGCCGCACGGCACCTGCCGCATGGGTCTGGACCCGTACGACTCAGTGGTCAGTGCCGATGGTGAAGTGCATGGCGTCAGCGGCCTGTATGTGGCCGATGCATCGATTTTCCCGACCCCGGTATCATCAACGCCGCAGTGGACCGTGCAGGTGCTGTCGCGTTACGTCGCCGACCGCATCCTTGCCCGGGCCGCCAGCCATTTCCTTTCGTAGGAGCCGTCGACCGACGGCGAAAAAGCTTCGCGGCCGATCGGCCGCTCCTACGGGGGGAGGTGTGGTAGGAGCGGTCGATCGACCGCGATTTGGTCCGGAAGAATCGCGGCTGATCAGCCGCTCCTACGGAGGGGGTAATCATGCATAAAAAAAGCCGCTTTTCAGCGGCTTTTTTTATTGCTGGTCGGAGTAGCAGGATTTGAACCTGCGACCCCTACGTCCCGAACGTAGTGCTCTACCAGGCTGAGCTATACTCCGAATTGGCGCGTATTGTAGTCATATTTCAGCGGAATGCCACAGGCCAGCGATAAAAACCGGGTGCTGATTGTGCGTTCGCTGATTTTTCACCCGCCGCGGCAGTAAACCAGCCATGGCCGGCGGCAAAAGCGGCCGGCATAATGCCCGCCCATGAGCTCTGATACCCTGTTTACCCACCCCTATGGCGAGCTGCGTCTGCGCCGCTGGCCGCACCTGCGCGATGATCCGCTGCGGGCCTGGGATGGTGCTGATCATTATCTACTGGAGAGGCTAC
>JBECKT010000021.1:0-10644 GCA_040235405.1 Alcanivoracaceae bacterium | reverse complement strand
CCTTGCGCAGGGAGCGCTGCAGGCGGGCCAGATTGGCCTGCTGCCAGCCTCCGGCGGCCCGCCTGCTGCACTTGTCGAAATCAATCAGCCAGCTCTGGCCGGCATCATCGAGCAGGATGTTGTGAATATTGAGGTCGGTGTGATCAATGCCGGCGGCGTGAAAGCGGCCGATCATGGCGCCAATCTGTTGCCACTGGTCTGCGGACAGCGGTCCGGTCTGCAGTACTGCAAGCAGGTCTCTCGCTGAAGGGATGCGACCGATCAGCAGGTCGGCCCGATAGAGCGGGCCGACGCGGTGTAGCCGGGCGCCAAACGGCTTCGGTACCGGCAGGTTCTCCGCGCGCATCTCTGCCAGCAGCGCCAGCTCGCGCATCGCCCGGCTGTTGCCCGGGTCGAGGCCGGCGTAGAGGTCTTTTACCAGCCGGCCGAACAGACCGCCGCGCCGGTAATGGCGCAGCACCAGTTCGCTATCGCCATGGCGGACAAACCAGGTGGTGCCACGGCCAGTGGCAGTGCCGGTGACCGCGTTGCGGGCCTGCCAGAAAGACGGGTCGAACACATCGCTCGACAGGCTCGGCAGGGCGTCTTCCCGCAGCCAGCAAATATCCGCGCCCTGACGGACCTCGACAAAACCGGCCGGCCGGCTCATCGGTACGGATTCCTGCCGTCAGGCTGATTCTTGAAGCGCCGGTGTACCCACAGGTACTGCTCCGGGGCCTTGCGCACATAGTGCTCGATGGTGGCGTTGATGCGATTAGCGTCGGCCTGCTCGTCGCTACCGGGGAAGCCCTCGAACGGGGTGCCGAACTCGATCCGGTAGCGGCCGCCGGGTAGCCGGTAGTGAGCCACCGGCACCACGGCGGCACCACTCATGCGCACGATCCGGGTGGTGGCGGTGATGGTGGCGGCCGGCACGCCGAAGAACGGAGCAAATACCGCGTGTTTCATGCCGTAATCCTGATCCGGTGCGTACCAGACTGCGCGGCCGGCTTTCAGGTGTCGCACCAGACCGCGCAAATCGTCCCGATCGATATAGTGCTCAACCTCGCGACGGCCCTGTTTGATCAGCCAGTCCAGCACCGGATTCTTGTTCGGCTTGTAGACCACGCTGAAGCGCATCACCTTGCCGAGCAGGCGGCTGCCAACATCAATGGTGTTGAAGTGCATGCCGAGCAGCAGCACGCCTTTACCTTCGCCGAGCAAATGATCGACATGCTCGCGACCAATGATTTCCAGACGCTTGCCCAGATCAATGCGCTGGTTGCAGAAGGCGCCGGCCATCTCGGTCAGCGCTTCGCCGGTGCTCAGCATTACCTGACGCGCCAGTTGCTGTTGTTGCCCTGCATCCCGTTCCGGAAAGCACAGCCGGATATTGGTTTCGGCGATCCGGCGTCGGCCGCCAGCGAGATGCCATGACAGCCGGCCGATGCCGCGGCCGGTGGCAAGCAGGAAATTCCATGGTAGCTGACCGAACAGCCAGAACAGGGCCACGCCGAACCAGGTCGGCCACCAGAGCGGATGGGCGAGAGAGTCGGGTCGGTTGCGTTTGGCCATGGTCACTCCCGGAAGCAGCGCCGCAGTCTACTGGCTCATTGCGGGCCTTTCCAGCAAAGCGCCCGGGGTGGATCGTGCTACCATCCTGCGCCTGTGAATCGGGGCTTGTCAGCCGGGAGTGCGCATGCGTCTGCTCTACACGCTGCTCTGGTATCTGTTGATGCCGCTTCTGTTCCTCCATCTCTGGTGGCTGGGGACGCGTGCGCCGGCCTATCGGGGCCGTTGGCAGGAACGTCTGGCGCTGGGCTATCGGCAGCGTCTTGATGGCTGTGTCTGGGTGCATGCGGTATCGGTCGGTGAGACGCTGGCGGCGGCGTCGATGATCGAGGCCTTGCTGCAACGCTATCCGGATACCCCGTTGCTGGTTACCAGCACCACGCCGACAGGCTCCGAACGGGTTCGCGCCTTGTTCGGCTCGCGCGTGCATCACGTTTACTGGCCATGGGACACGCCGGGCGTGATCAACCGGTTCTGGCGCAACTTCAACCCGCGTCTGGTCATTCTGCTGGAAACCGAGCTGTGGCCGAATCTGGTTGACGCTGCTCGCAAGCGTAAGGTGCCGGTTGTGCTGGTCAATGGCAGGTTGTCTGCGCGCAGCCACAGAGGCTATGCCCGTCTGCGCGGATTAATGCGGCCGATGCTGCAAAGCCTGCAGGCGCTGGCGGTACAAACTGCCGTCGAGGCGGAGCGCTTTGTCGATCTTGGTGCGGCAGCTGCGCGCGTCACCGTGACCGGCAACGTCAAGTTCGATATCTCTCTGGATGACGGTTTGCGTGCGCACGCGGCTCAGTTGCGGCAGCAGCTTGGCGCGCGGCCGGTCTGGATTGCCGCCAGCACCCATCCCGGAGAAGACGAGATAGTACTGGCGGCGCACGAAAAACTGCTTCGCCAGCAGGCCGATGCGTTGTTGATTCTGGTGCCGCGCCATCAGGAGCGTTTTGAGCAGGTGGCATCTATGGTGCTGCGGAGCGGTCAGGCGCTGATCAGACGCAGTCGCCCCGAGCCTGTAGTTGCGGGCACGTCGGTTTATCTGGCTGACACCATGGGCGAGTTATTAATGCTGTTTGGTGCTGCCGATATTGCCTTCGTTGGTGGATCACTGGTGCCGGTGGGCGGGCACAATCTGCTGGAGCCGGCGCTCTGGTCGAAACCGATTATTACCGGTCCGGTGCTGCACAATTTCACCCTGATCGCCGACCTGCTCGACGCTGCCGGCGCACATCGGCTGGTGGAGAATGAGTTCGAGCTGGCAGAGCTGCTGCAACGGTTGTTCAGCGAGCCGGAGCTACGCCAGCAGATGGGGTTGCGGGCTGCGGAGGTGGCGCAGGCGCATCGCGGTGCACTGGCGAAACTACTGACGATGCTGGAGAGCTACTGGCCAGCATCGCGCTAAGGCTTTTCGCGGCCGATCGGCCGCTCCTACGGGTGCTGCGGATTCTGCTGTAGGAGCCGTCGACCGACGGCGAAGCCTTTCGCGGCCGGTCGGCCGCTCCTACGGGTGCTGCGGGTTATTCCGGGTTTTCCGGCGTTACCAGCTCGACGCTGACGTCGCTGCTCAGCCAGGCGTTGATGCGACTGATGTCATCGGTGGACAAATCCCCGGCAGCTGCCTGCAGGCGCAGGCTGACGATGATGTAGTCGTAACGGGCGGCGGAATAATCGCGCTGGTTGGCGTACAGGTTGCGTTGCGCGGTGAGCACGTCCACCACGTTGCGGGTGCCGACTTCATAGCCGGATTCGGTGGCCCGCAGAGCGGATTCCGCAGAGCGCAGAGCCTGTTTGCGGGCCCTCACGTTCTGGGCGCTGGCAGCGACCTGACGGGCCAGCGACTGGGCGCTCTGGCCAACATCACGCCATACCAGCCGATAGATTTCCTCGGCTGCCTGATAGCGGTAGCTGGCTTCCTTGCGCTGGCTGTTCAGGCCGCCACCGGCAAACAGTGGCAGCGAAGCTTCGATGCCGATGCTCTGGCCATCATAGCCAACAAACTGGGTTGAGCCTGGCGGCAGTGGCGCGGGCGTATCGACGTCGGAGAAGTCGACCACTTCATAGCGGCCGACCAGATTGACGCTGGGCAGCTGCGCCGAGGTGCGTTGCTTCGCCGTGGCTCTGGCAATATCGGCCTCGTAGCGGCTGGCCAGAATCTGCGGGTTATTGCTGCGTGCCCGCTCCATCCAGTGAGCCGGCTCTGCCGGCTCGGGGCCTGTCATCGGCAGCTCCTCGCGCAATCCGGCGAGTGTGCCCCAGGATTTGCCAGTTAATGCCTCGAGCTGGTCGCGGGAAATATCGAAATCCGCCTGCGCCACGATCAGACCGACCTGCGACAGGTCGTAGGCCGCCTTGGCTTCTTCGACATCGGTGATCGGCACCAGACCGACATCAAACCGTTCCTGGGTCTGTTCCAGCTGGCGGCTCAGTGCGCGCTCCTCCGCCTGCGCTGTCTGCAGGTCTTCGCCACGGCGCAGAACATCAAGATAGCGCTCGGTGACCCGCAGCAGAAAATCCTGCCGGGCTTGTTCGAATCGGGCTTCGCCGGCGTTGCTCAGAGCCTTGCCCTGACTGTTGCTGTACCAGGTGTCGGGGCGGAACAGTGGCTGGACAAGGGTCAGGCCTGCGGTTTCGGTAGTGAACTCTGTTGCGTCGCTATCGCCCTCGAACTCCCGGGTACTTCGGGTCAGGTTATAGCCAGCGGTCAGGCTTGGCAGCAGCGCCGCACGACCTTGCGTTGCCAGCTGCCGGTCCGCATCCAGTGTTCGCTGGGCGGCAGCCCATTCCGGATCCGCTTCGGAGGCGGCATTCAACACATCAGTCAGGTCGGCGGTATCCGCCAGTAGCGGGGTGCACAGCAGAGCGGCAAGCAAGGTGACGGGCAAGCGCATGGTCAGTCCTCGTCGGATGAATGGTGGCCATAGTAATGGAAAGCAGCGGGGAAGACATTGTCGGTCCGGGACGGTTCCGAAAACCGCAGTAACATTGAGGTTTTACATTATTTTTCATCACTGTTACGTCATTCGGGGCTGGCGTATAGTGATCGACCTCTAAAGACAAATGACACCGGAGAATCCGCCGTGCCGGACGATCACGCTAAACCGACTACCGCCTCAGTTCGTGCCATCGAAGAATCCTGCCAGCCGATTGCCGGATCAGAGAAAATTTATATCACTGGCAGTCGGGCCGACATTCTTGTGCCGATGCGGCAGATCCGTCAATCACCGACGCCGCTGGCAAATGGTGAGTTCGAGCAGAATCCGCCGATTGCGGTATATGACACCTCCGGTCCTTATACTGATCGTTCAGTAAAGATTGATGTGCGTAAAGGGCTGGCAGCGCTACGTGACGGCTGGATTGCCGAGCGCGGTGACAGTGAGGCGCTGGCTGGTCTGTCGAGTGAATTCGGCCGTCGTCGCGAACAGGATCCGATGACTGCCGGCCTGCGTTTTGCCGCCACGCGCAAACCGCGCCGCGCTAAAGCGGGTGCCAATGTGTCGCAGATGTATTACGCCCGCAAAGGCATCATCACGCCGGAAATGGAATTTATCGCAATTCGCGAGAATCAGAATCTGGCGGCTGCCCGCGCTGCCGGCCTGCCGGTCAACCAACATCCTGGGCAATCTTTCGGTGCGGCGATTCCGGCGGAGATCACGCCGGAGTTTGTCCGCGCTGAGGTGGCCCGCGGCCGCGCCGTGATCCCGGCCAATATCAATCACCCGGAAATCGAGCCGATGATTATCGGCCGCAATTTTCTGACCAAGATCAACGCCAATATCGGCAACTCCGCGGTGACCTCGTCGATTGAAGAAGAAGTGGCGAAAATGACCTGGTCGACCCGCTGGGGCGGCGACACGGTGATGGATCTGTCCACCGGCAAACACATTCACGAAACCCGCGAATGGATCCTGCGCAACTCGCCGGTGCCGATTGGCACCGTGCCGATTTATCAGGCGCTGGAAAAAGTGAATGGCGTCGCCGAAGACCTGACCTGGGAAATTTTCCGCGACACTCTGATCGAGCAGGCCGAGCAGGGCGTGGATTACTTCACCATCCATGCGGGTGTGCTGCTGCGCTATGTGCCGATGACGGCCAAGCGAGTCACCGGAATTGTTTCGCGCGGTGGTTCGATTCTGGCCAAGTGGTGCCTGGCCCATCACAAGGAAAATTTCCTCTACACCCACTTCGAAGATATCTGCGAGATCATGAAGGCCTATGACGTCACCTTCTCGCTCGGTGATGGCCTGCGCCCCGGTTCGATTGCTGACGCTAACGACGAAGCCCAGTTTGCCGAGCTGCGTACCCTCGGCGAGCTGACCAAGATTGCCTGGAAGCACGACGTGCAGGTGATGATCGAAGGCCCCGGCCATGTGCCAATGCATCTGATCAAGCAGAATATGGAAGAGCAGTTGAAGTGGTGCGATGAAGCACCGTTTTACACCCTCGGCCCGTTGACCATCGATATTTCGCCGGGTTACGACCATATCTCCTCTGCTATTGGTGCTGCCATGATCGGTTGGTATGGCACCGCCATGCTTTGCTATGTGACCCCGAAGGAGCACCTTGGCCTGCCCAATCGTGACGATGTCAAGGAAGGCATTATTACCTACAAGATTGCCGCTCATGCGGCGGATCTGGCCAAGGGTCATCCGGGCGCCCAGTTGCGCGACAATGCTTTGTCCAAGGCACGCTTTGAATTCCGCTGGGAAGACCAGTTCAACCTCGGCCTTGATCCGGATCGCGCTCGTGCTTTTCACGATGAAACCATGCCGAAAGAGGCGCACAAGGTGGCGCACTTCTGTTCCATGTGCGGGCCGAAATTCTGTTCCATGGAAATCACCCAGCAGGTGCGCGACTACGCCGCCAAACTGGATGCCGAGAAAGGTATGGCAGAGAAGTCCGAGGAGTTTCGTGGCAAGGGCAGCGAGCTTTATCACCCGGTGAGCAAAGATGCATAAGCCGGAGTTTTCTGCCGCTGACGTCGAGATCGTTGAGAGGGAGACGCCATTCAAGGGCTTTTTCCAGGTCGATCGGCTGACTCTGCGCCATCGCCTTTATCGCGGCGGCTGGAGTCCGTTGCTCAAACGCGAACTGTTCATGCGTCGTGATGCGGCAGCAGCGCTGCCGTACGATCCGGTGCGCGGTGAAATCCTGCTGGTGGAACAGTTTCGTGTCGGCGCGCTGCAGCGGCGTGACTCGCCCTGGTGTCTGGAAATGATTGCCGGCATCGCCGACAAGGAAGGCGAAACTGCGGAACAGCTTATTCGTCGCGAAGCGGTAGAGGAGGCCGGCATTACGCTTGGCGAGATGGAGCAGATCGCGCACTACATGCCAAGCCCTGGCGGCAGTAATGAACGACTGCGTATTTTTGTTGCGCGCGCCGACCTGACCGGTGCGGGCGGCGTGTTCGGCCACGCAGGTGAAGGCGAGGACATCCGCGCCTTCACCTTGCCGGTGACAGAGATTCCGGCGTTGCTGGCCTCGGGCCGCGTTGATAATGCCGCCTCAATCATTGCCCTGCAGTGGATGTTGCTGCACAGATCCGCGCTCGACGCAAGATGGCGCTAGCTGCCTATCTGTGATTATAGTCGAACCATGAGTGATGCCTGGACCGCAAAAAAACGTTACCGCGTCGACCTGCCTGAGCTGATCAGTCAGGGCGAAGAGAACTATGCGCGGCTGATGCGGCTGATGCAGTCTCTGGATGGACAGGATCATGCCCGCTTCGAGGTCGGCGGGCATGGCCGTCAGATGGACGTGAGAGTGCTGAAACGCTGTCCCTACACCACCGAAATCAGCCTGCGGCAGGACACCCTGCACGCACTGCTGCCCGGGCCGTCGCTGACCGTGCGCCTGTACCATGACGCGCGTCTGGCCGAGGTGACCGAGGCGACCCCGTTTCGCCGCGTGCAGGCGCGCCATGAGTACCCGAATCCGGCCATGCACCAGCCTGACGAGAAGCAGCAGTGGAACCGGTTTCTGGGTGAATGGTTGTGCCATGTTCACGATCATGGACGTGTCGATATAGCACTCTGGCGTGAGCGAGTTGGCGCCCGTAATGGCTGACGCTGGCAATAAATCCGCCCTTTGGTTATAAGTGAATACAACCGCTTGAGGGAGCGCAGGCATTGAGTAAGGCAGGAGCAGGACCGCTGAGGGTGGTGCAGGTTTCGGATTGCCACCTGTTCGCGAGCACGGAAGGTAAACTGCTGGGCCTGAACACCCAGTTCAGTCTCGATCGGGTGCTGGAGCTGGTCCGCGCCGAACAACCCCGTATGGATATCATTCTGGCCACAGGTGACCTGTCCCAGGACGCCTCACAGGATGCCTATACCCGTCTGGATAACGCCCTCAGCGAGTTTGGCGTGCCAACCTACTGGATTGAAGGCAATCACGATAAACCGGCGCCAATGCTGGAGGCGCTGCGTGGCCACAAGGCCGAAATGGGCCCCTGTGTGATCGAACGTGGCGCCTGGACCATTGTCATGCTCGACTCCACCATTCCCGGTGAGGTCCCCGGTGAGCTCTACGATGACGATATCGAGTTTCTCGACCGCTCCCTGAAGAATGCCGCCGGCCCACACATCATGGTCTGCCTGCATCATCATCCGGTGCCGATGGGTTGCGAGTGGCTGGACACCCAGGTGGTTGCCAGTGCTGATCGCTTTTTTGAAGTGATTGACCGCTATCCGCGAGTCCGTGCGGTAATCTGGGGCCATGTCCATCAGGAATACAGCGGCGAGCGCAACGGCGTGAAGCTCTATTCGGTGCCGTCCACCTGCGTTCAGTTCAAGCCGTTCAGCAAGGACTTCACCGTTGACAAGATTCCACCCGGCTACCGCTGGTTTGATCTCCATCCGGACGGCCGCATCGACACCGGGGTGTCGCGGGTTCAGGGTATTGAATTCGAGGTCGATATGTCGGTAAAAGGGTACTGATCTGGCTTGAGCCACGAATAATCGCGGTCGGTCGACCACTCCTACAGGTGAGCGCATGACCACCTCGCTGCTTTATATCCATGGTTTCAACAGCTCCCCGCAATCTTTCAAGGCGCGTCAGCTGGGGGACTATTTCGCCGCCCATGGCGCCACGCACCGGTTGATCGTGCCAGCCCTGCCACCGTCACCGCGCGAGGCCATGGCGGTGCTGGAGCGGGAAATCGCCGCGGCCGGCCCGGTCGCCCTGATCGGCTCCTCTCTCGGCGGTTTTTATGCGACCTGGCTGGCGCATCATCACGAGTTGAAAGCGGTATTGATCAATCCGGCGGTGCGTCCATGGGCGCTGCTGGATCAGCACGTTGGCGACACCACCAACTACCACACCGGCGAGCGCTACACCCTGGAACCGGGCTGGGCCGATGAGCTGCGTCATTATGAAGTGGCGGATATTACCCACCCGGAAAACCTGCTGGTGCTGCTGCAAACCGGGGACGACACCCTGAACTGGCGTGATGCCTGGGACTATTACGCTGACTGTCATTTGTACCGCGCGCTCGGTGGCAGCCACGGCTTTGATGACTTTGATGCGCTGATTCCGTTAGTGTTGCGGTTTTCCGGACTGTCGCTGACCTGAGCAATTCATGAGCAATAACTATACCGCCGAGAATATCGAGGTTCTCTCCGGGCTGGAGCCGGTCAAAAAACGTCCCGGCATGTACACGGACACCAGCCGTCCGAATCATCTGATCCAGGAAGTGGTCGACAACTCGGTCGACGAAGCACTGGCCGGCCATGCGAAAAATATCCGCGTCACCCTGAACAAGGATGGCTCCGTCGAAGTCGAGGACGATGGCCGCGGTATGCCGGTGGACCTGCATCCGCAGCTGAAAAAGCCGGGCATCGAAGTAATCCTCTGCACCCTGCATGCCGGCGGCAAGTTCTCCAACAGCAACTACCAGTTCTCCGGCGGCCTGCATGGCGTTGGTGTGTCGGTGGTCAACGCCTTGTCGAAGCAGCTGGAAGTACAGGTCAAGCGCGACGGCAATGTTTACCGGATGAGTTTTTCCCACGGCGACAAGGTCTCGGATCTGGAAATCATTGATACCGTTGGCAAGCGCAATACCGGCACCCTGGTGCGATTCTGGCCGGAAGAAAAATATTTCGACAGCCCGAAGATTTCGGTCAGTCGGCTGCGCCACTTGCTGCGTGCCAAGGCAGTGCTGTGCCCCGGCCTTGCCGTCACGCTGGTGGATCACAACAGTGGTGAAACCGAATCCTGGCAATACGAGGACGGTCTGGTCGAGTATCTGCTCGACGCCACCCGTGGCTGGGAGAAAATTCCGGAAGCACCGTTCGACGGCGCCATGCGCGCCGAGACCGAAGCTGCCGACTGGGCGGTGCTGTGGTTGCCGGAAGGCGGCGAGATGGTCACTGAATCCTACGTCAACCTGATTCCCACCGCGCAGGGCGGCACGCATGTGAACGGCTTGCGCGCCGGGTTGCTCGAAGCGATGCGCGAGTTCTGCGAATTCCGCAATCTGCTACCGCGCGGGGTCAAGCTGTCACCGGAGGATATCTGGGACCGCGCCTGCTATGTGCTCAGCATCAAGATGCAGGACCCGCAGTTTGCCGGCCAGACCAAGGAGCGCCTCAGCTCACGGCAAACGGCCGCGTTTGTCTCCGGCGTGGTCAAGGATGCGTTCAGTCTGTGGCTGAACCAGCACACCGCCGAAGCCGAGAAACTGGCCGACCTTTGCATCAATAACGCGCAAAAACGTATGCGCGCGGCAAAGAAAGTGGTGCGGAAAAAAGTCACTGCCGGCCCGGCCTTGCCCGGCAAGCTGGCGGATTGTGCCAGTGATGATCCGGCCCGGACCGAACTGTTTCTGGTTGAGGGGGATTCTGCGGGCGGTTCTGCCAAGCAGGCCCGCAGCCGCGAGTTCCAGGCCATCATGCCTCTGCGCGGCAAGATCCTGAACAGCTGGGAAGTGGATTCCGCCGAAGTGCTCGGCTCCCAGGAAATTCATGACATCGCCGTGGCGCTGGGCATGGAGCCGGGCAGTGATGATCTGTCACAGCTGCGTTACGGCAAGGTCTGCATTCTCGCCGATGCTGATTCCGACGGATTGCATATTGCTACACTGCTATGCGCGCTGTTTGTTCG
>JBECKT010000171.1:0-2626 GCA_040235405.1 Alcanivoracaceae bacterium | reverse complement strand
CCCCCCCCCCCCCCCGCGTTCCCCCGCGGGCCCCCCCCACCGCTCCTACAAAAACCCGACTGTGCGGGCATTCTGCATTTCTTCGCAGGCCGCGGATGCTAATAGTTGTGCACAGCTGTTTCACTGGCTCCGGCTGTCAGCTTATGGACATTTAGTGACAGAAGAAAAGCCCCCTGACCGCTGATGCCGCGCTTCTGGCAGGAAAAGCACGACAAAACGGCTGCCACGTCCTTCGCCGTCGGTCGGTCCTGTCGGGTGACGTTGAGGTTGTCGGCAATCAAACAGACAATGTGGTTCCACTTTTTTCAGAGGCAAACCATGCAATCCATTCGAGTCGCCAGTGAAGATGATCTTCAGGCTTTATCCGCGATGCTGGCCCGTGCCTTCGATCAGGATCCGTTCTGGCGCTGGATTGTCGGTGACCAGGGCGATTATCAGGCTCGCCTCGGGCTCGGCTTTGCCGCCCAGTTGCGACACCTCGCCCTGCCCGGCGGTCTGGTCTGGTGCGGTGACAGGCATCAGGGCGCGTCGCTATGGTCAGCGCCGGGCCAGTGGCATCTTGGCGTGCTGCAGCAGTTACGCTTTCTGCCGGATTTTTTCCGGATGACGGACTGGCAGCGGTTGTGGACAGTGAGTCGTGCCATTCAAGCGGTGCAGGACGCCCACCCGCAAACGCCGCACTATTACCTGCAGGTGCTGGGGGTAGACCCGGTGCATCAGGGCAAGGGTTGGTCAAGGCCACTGCTGCAGATCATTCTGGAGCGGGCCGACCGGGAACAGATGCCGGTGTATCTGGAAACCGCCGAGGAGAGCAATCTGTCCCTGTATCGTCGTTACGGCTTTGAGGTCACGAAAACGCTGACCGACCTGCCCGGCGATGCACCACCGCTGTGGTGCATGTGGCGCCAGCCGAATCGCGCCAGCGCCATGTAGGAGCCGTCGACCGACGGCGATAGCTTTTCGCGGCCGATCGGCCGCTCCTACAGTGCCTTGGCGTCCTTGTATTTGGCCGGATCGGTGGTGTACTCGGCATGGCCATAGTTGACCAGTAACTGGTTCAGCCGGCGAATCAGTAACTGGTCCGCCACCCAGCCGGCTACCGGCACCCGTTTGATCAACGAGAACGCCGTCATCTGCGGCAGAATGTAGAGATTGCTGGCCGCGAAGAACAGATAGTCCTTGATACTCGGCTGCACCCCCATCTGTTTCGCTTTCTGCTTTTCATCGCCAATCAGGAATACCCGGCTGAAGAACACCTTGGAGAAACTTTTCTCGAAGGTGTTGTAGATGCGATTCCGCAGCGAGTGATCCGGCGGCAGATAAGCCGACATGGTCGAGCGCACCAGCGCACCACAGGTGTCATCGTCGTAACCGTCACGCAGGGTGCTGCCGTAGGTCATCATGGCGTTGAAAATGCCCCGCGGCGTATCCGGCAACAGATCCTCCGGCAGGCCGAGCAGATAGCTCTGATAGCGGCACAGCTCGACAATGGCGCGCTCGTCGCGAGTAAATTCCTTGCGGCCTTTGCGAATCACATTGAAGGCGGTAATAAACGCCGGCATGGTTCCGGCCGGCATCTGGTCGACCTGCGGAATCGGAATGCCATAAACGCTGACATCCCAGACTTTCGAGCGCTTCATGATGTTGAAGCGCACCATGGAATGCATCAGCCGCACCATGGCAGCAGCCTTGAAGCCGGTACCAAAGCGTTCCAGCGCACCGGGCAGGGTCGCGGTGGTAAAGAAGCTGGCGGTTTCCTTGACCCGCTGCACCGAGGACTCGTCCGACAAGGTGCCGGTCAGCGCCATCGGCAGGCCGGAGTACTTGTTCATAAAGGTGGCAACAAAGGCGCCGCGAATGGCAAACGGGGCCAGGTTGGCCATGGCAATACGGCTGACCCGGGCGCCTTCGTTGACCAGATCCATGTCGAGCCAGTCGGGAATACGCTCCATCGACTGAATAAAGGCGACCAGTTCCGGCGGTGCCCCGTCGACCTTGTCGACGCCCTTGTCACAGGCCTCGGTCAGCATGCTGATCAAAGGCCGGAAACCCAGCTGTGGCATCAGTGCTGCGTAGGCATCGGCGACGGTGTCACCGAGCATGGTGTAGGCCCGGGCCCGTTCGATCCGCTCGCGATCGGCCAGCAACTGCGGCCGGTACTTGCGGGCAAAGCGACCGGGCAAGGCACACTCGTCTCGCGGATCATCCGTAAAGCGTTCCGGGGTGATGCTGAAATCGACATCGCCATAAAGCGAAGGAATCAGGGTCTTCTGGGCGGCCACTTTGGCGCGCAGTTCCTCAAGGGACATAACCATAGCTGAATACCTGCATGACGGTCGGAAACGTAGGGCCGTCGCTCGACGGCGAAAACCTTTCGCGGCTGATCAGCCGCTCCTACAAGTTCCGTAGGGGCCGTCGCTCGACGGCGAGTGCGCTGACGTTCTCGGTCAAAGAGTAAACATCAACGCCCCAACAGTCGACGGCGCCAGCCTGGCAAGTCCTCGGCGGCCCGTTTCTGCTTGAGCTGCTCAATCATCGCTTCGATGCTGGCGGCAGCCTTGCTGCGCAGATCCCACAGCGCTTCGCGGTCATCCTCCCGGCCGGCGTATTCACCGGTCGGGATCGG
>JBECKT010000166.1:0-2794 GCA_040235405.1 Alcanivoracaceae bacterium | reverse complement strand
CGACGCTTGGCGTAAGCATGGTGGTCGCTGTGACGCTGCAGCTGGAACAGGGCGATATTGGTCAGCAGGTAGTTTGAATTCCAGCTGTGGGCCGGGGTGACCCGCTCGTACTTGCCGTTCTCCAGTACCCGGCGGTGCAGGCCGTAGTGCTCGATGTAGTTGATGATTTCCAGCGCCAGCGCGGCAAAGAAGCTCTGGCCGAAGAAAAACAATACGCCCATCCAGCCCCACAGGAGGTAAAAGATACCGGCCAGCGCAAACGAGATGCCGTACCACCAGATCAACTCGTTATCGATGCTGAGGAACTTCTTGCCCTTGCGTGCCAGATACTCTTTTTCCAGCCGCCAGGCGTTGATGAAGTTATGCGGGAAAGCATGCAGCAGGAAGGTATACAGGCCCTGATTGTAGCGTGAGGACGAGGCATCCTCCGGGGTCGATACCATCACATGGTGGCCGCGCACATGCTCTACCTTGAAGCCGGCATAGGTCACTGATGCGAGCAGCAGGCCGCCGGCCCAGTTCTCGATCTTCGGGTCCTTATGGATCAGCTCGTGACCAAGGTTGATAGCGATGATGCCGCCAATGGTGCCAATGGACAGTATCCAACCGAGCATGCCGAACCAGGAGTAATCGTTGACCATAAAAATGTAGCCACCCCAGAACAGCACGCCGAACCAGATCGGCACCATCAACAGGGTAAACCAGCGATACAGCTTTTCCTCGGACAGTGCCGGCACTTCCAGCGCCTCGTCCGGATTGGCGGAGTCCTTGCCGATGATGTAGTCCAGAATCGGGATGATCCCGAAGACGGTGAAATAGATGAACCAGGCCCAGTAATCCTGAGTGCCGGATTCGCGGCCGGCCAGCGCGCTCAGCGGCAGGATCGGCAACAGTGCCAGCCAGAACAGCGGGTAACCCACTTTCTTGACCTTCAGCATGATTTTCGGATCGACGTTCTCGAACATGACTGCACCCCGCATCATTTTTTTAATGTGCCATTGCACAATGGCATGGTTTAAGCGTAGGCTCGTTTAACTGAGGTGTCAAACAATTCAGGTGTGATTAATGGTGTCCTGCCGACCGGCGGCAGGGGACGTCGCCGTGATTGCGCCAGTATCCCGGAACAGCAGAGGATAGCAGCCGATGAACATACGCAGTGCCAGCCTGAGTGAGCAGATTGCCAGTCATCTGGCCGATCAGATCGTTCGCTGGGAGCTGGCCCCAGGGGCCCATCTGGCCGAACTGGAACTGGCGCGGCGCCTTGATGTGAGCACCAACTCACTTCGCGAGGCCTTCCGGCTGCTGGAGCGTCAGCATCTGATCGAAATCCAGCCACGCCGTGGCGCGCGCGTTTGTGACGTCACTGAAACCCAGGTACGTGAACTGTACGACTTCCTGTTCCTGTTGCTCAGCGAGCTGGCCGCCCGGGCGGCGCGGACCTGGCAAGGTGAGCAGCTGGCTGATCTGGCCGCCATGCTGCCGAATTTCGAGCGTTTCCACGCCAGCAACGATATCGGTGCTGCCCACGAGGAGGCTTTCCGCTTTGTCTCGATTGCGGTGCAGCGCTTCGCCGGTAACCACTATCTGGCCGAAGACATCGAGGACCTGCTGCCGCTGTTGCGCCGCTATTCCTATCTGGCACTCAAGGAGGAGACCTCGGAGCTGGATGTATCCTTGCTGATCTTCCAGAACCTGCTGCGCAATGTTCTGGCTCGCGATGCCAGGGCCGCCGCAGCGGATATTCGCGAATACGGAGACAAGCAGTGCCAGATTGTGCTCCGCGCCATTGCCAAACGGGCCGCTGCCTGATCCGGCCAATGGCCCGATTGAACTCCTGACGGGGTTAGCACTCCAATCCGGCGAGTGCTAACATCTGGTCCATCCGACTCACGGGGGAAGCCATGAACACCCAGTTACAGCCGCTTCAGACTCTCGCCATCGGCGTGCCGGGCGACAATCTTGATGCCTATATTCGTGCGGTGAGCAGCGTGCCGGTACTGACCGTCGAAGAAGAGCGGGCACTGGCTGAGCGTCTCTACTTCAAGGACGATCTGGATGCTGCCCGCAATCTGGTGCTGAGCCATCTGCGTTTTGTCGTTCATATTGCCCGCAGCTACGGTGGTTACGGGCTGCCGATAGGCGACCTGATCCAGGAAGGCAATATCGGCCTGATGAAAGCAGTGCGTCGCTTCGACCCGACCAAGGGCGTGCGGCTGGTGTCCTTCGCCGTGCACTGGATCCGCGCCGAGATCCACGAGTTCGTGATTCGCAACTGGCGCATCGTCAAGGTCGCCACCACCAAGTCGCAGCGCAAACTGTTTTTCAATTTGCGTGGCCAGAAAAAGCGCCTCGGCCGACTGACGGTTGAGGAGGCGACCAAGGTTGCGGCCGACCTTGGTGTCACGCTGGCGGATGTGCAGGAGATGGAAGGCCGTCTCGGGGCTTTCGACACTACCTTCGACGCGCCGGAAGACAGTGATGATGACAGGGCCGTGCTGGCCCCGGCCCAGTATCTGGTGGCCGATGACGCTGATCCATCGGAAACCGTTGACCGTGATCAGCTTGATCAACGCCATGGCCGTCAGCTGAGTTTGGCGCTGAATAATCTTGATCAGCGCAGCCGCGACATCCTTGAGCGTCGCTGGCTGGCGGATAGCAAGGCCACGCTGCAGGAATTGGCGGATGAATATGGCGTGTCTGCCGAGCGGATTCGCCAGCTGGAAAACGGCGCCATCGGCAAGCTGCGTAACGCCATGCTGGTCTGATGGTACATGTAGGAGCGGGGGGGGGGGGG